>JAJZWW010000003.1 GCA_021846485.1 Actinomycetes bacterium | reverse complement strand
ATCGCACCCAACGAGGGGATCCAGTTGCAGGAAGCCAACTTCCAGGAGGCGCTCCTCGGGCAGCTCGCCGGTCTTCCTGGCACACGTCTCGTCCTTGCCGGAGGCGGGGTCCGGGTGTTGGAGTGGACGCCTCCACCCACTACCCGTACGCAGCTCCTCACCGGGGCGTCCCCCCGTGTGGCGGCGTGGTCGCTCCCGAGCCCGGCGGGGACGCCCGTCGTCAGCGGCCCACCGGCGGACTGGCACGTGTCCTCCGACGGGCGGCGGGGATACGTCGTCGAGGGCGACTACTGGCGCGAGCAGCGGGGCGCCTACCAGGCGTCGGTTCGCCTCGCGACCACCGGTCCAGCGACGGTGCAGGTCTGGGACCTGAGCTCGCACCGCCTGCTCGCCCAGAGGACAACGACCGCCACCGGAGGGGTGAGCATGCTACGGATGCCGTTCGTCCTCGACAGGGTCGCCCCACCCAGCGTGTACACCGGCTGGGGACCGTTTCGCCTGTACCGTCCACTTCCACCTCCCGGCGCGGTCGTCGAGGTGCGGGTGTGGACCGCGGGCAACGACCTGGTCGACGTGTACGGCGTGGGCGTCTCGCGGACGGGACCGGCCGCGCATGAGAGAAAGGACTGACCGTGGGTGAGCCCCGGATCGGGATCCTCGTCGTCGCGTACAACGCGGCGAGCACGCTCGTGGACGTGCTCCAGCGGATCCCGGTCGGGTTCTGTTCGCGCATCGCCGAGGTGTTCGTCTCCGACGACTGCAGCAGCGACGCGACGTACTTCGTGGGGCTCGGCTTCAAGCACCACATGCCCGACGTGCCGTTGACCGTCGTCCGTCAGGAGCGCAACCTGGGGTACGGAGGCAACCAGAAGGTAGGATACCGCTGGGCCATCGAAGCGGGCATCGACATCGTGGTCCTGCTCCACGGCGACGGGCAGTACGCCCCCGAGCTGCTTCCCGACATGGTTGCTGCACTCGAGCGGGGAGAGGCCGACGCGGTGTTCGGGTCGCGGATGATGGTCCCGGGCTCGGCTCGGAGAGGCGGCATGCCCCTCTACAAGTACGTGGGGAACCGGGTGCTGACGCAGCTCGAGAACCGGGCGCTGGGGACGTCTCTGTCGGAGTTCCACTCGGGCTACCGGGCCTACCGCACCGATGTCCTGAGGCGCATCCCGTTCGAGTCCAACAGCGACGGCTTCGACTTCGACACCCAGATCATCATCCAGCTGCACCACGCCGGGATGCGGATCAAGGAGATCCCGATCCCGACCTACTACGGCGACGAGATCTGCTACGTCAACGGCCTGCGGTACGCGGGCGACGTCCTTCGCCACGTCGGCCGCTACCGGCTCGGCCAGGCCGGTTTCGGGGTCGAGGTGACCACGGCCTTGCCCGAGGGAGCCGGCGGCGGCCGGTACCCCCTCAAGACCGACCCCACCAGCTCCCACGGGATCCTCCGTCGCTGGCTGGCGAGCCGGCCGCCCCTCCGGGTCCTCGACCTCGGCTGCGGGGACGGACAGCTTGCCGCGGAGATGCGCCGCTTCGGACACCACGTCACCGGCGTGGAGCTCGAGCCAGGGGAAGGGGCAGAGCGGCGGGTCGACCGGCTGATCGTCGCGGACCTCGACGAGGGCATCCCGTCGGCCGCCGAGGGCCCCTACGACGTGGTCGTCGCCGCCGACGTCATCGAGCACCTCCGGCGACCCGAGAAGCTGCTCCGCGAAGCGACTGCTCTCCTCGCGCCGGGCGGCGTCGTCCTCGTCAGCGTGCCCAACTTCTCCCACTGGTACCCCAGGTTGCGGATCCTCGCCGGCAGGTTCGACTACGACGAGCGGGGCGTCCTCGACCGGACCCACCTACGCTTCTTCACCCGGCGGAGCTTCGCACGGCTCGCTCGCTCAGCGGGGCTCGAGATCATCCGGACGGCCGCCACGGGCCTCCCCCTCGAGGAGCTCGGCGCCCCCGGCGACGAGAGCCGCAGCTCGGCACTCTGCCGCGCCTACCAGTGGCCGACGGCCGTCCTTCCGTCGCTGTTCGCCTACCAGTACGTCTTCGAGCTCCGGCGGATGGCCGAAACCCGACCGCGACAAGGAGCCCTTCAGGCTGCCCCCTCAGTTGCGACCGCCCGTCCGCTGCCCGTGCCGCCGGTCGGAGCCGACCGTGTCGGCGAGGCCAGTCCGGCTGCGCCGGTCAGCGGGAGGTGAGCTGCCAGCCGGTGACGCTGAGGCGGCCGGCGTGGACCGAGGCGGTCATGGTGACCGTGTAGGTGCCCGGGTCGGGGCCGCCGGCGAGGTCGACCGTGGAGGTCACGGTGGCGCCGGTGACCGTCGAGCCTTGTACGTGGAGGGTGGGGGTGACCGCGCCGGGGACGCCGGTGACCGTCGCCCCGTCGAGGAGGGCGGCGCCGGCGGCAGGTACGCCCGGAGCGACCTGGGACCAGAGCGACGGGGAGCGCTCGGCGACCTGCAGGGCGCCGAAGTACAGCTCGAGGGCCGAACCGGCGGCGTTGATCGAGCGGTTGCTCTCGCTCCACGCAGCGCTCGGCGCGCCGGCGTAGAGGAGCCGGCCGAGGGGCGCGGTCGTGGTCACCCGGGGTCCGACCTCGGCGGCCACTGACGCGGGGAGCGACGTGGGCAGCCTGCCGGCGGAGGTGGTGAGCGTGGGGAGCGGCCGGCGGGTCAGGGTCACCTTGGTGAGCACCGCGGTGACCTCGTAGCGCTCGGAGGTGAGGAACAGGGCGTCGAGCGGGTAGCAGGTGACGAGCACCAGGCGGGGGGTAGTGGTGTTGTAGACCGGCGACCCGGCCCGGACGATCCTCCCGGAGGTCACGGTGTACCAGCGGGTCGCGCAGCGGCTCACGAAGGCGACCCTCTGTCCGGGCCGGAGGTGGTCGATCCGGCTGAACCACGAGATGTCGTGGGCGACGAGCACGGTCGTGCCGGCCTGGTCCGGCCAGGAGCTGGCCGTGACGTGGCCGACGGCGTCGGCGAGCTGGCTCTGGGCGTCACCCTGGGCGACCGGCGCGTCGAGGCCGACCGAGGGGGCCTCGACCAGGCCGGCCGGCTTCCCGGCGACCGTCGGGTCGTAGGGGTGGCACGTGGAGATGGTCGGGGGCGGTGCCGAGACCGAAGACGGGGAGGACGCGGGTGTCGTGACCCCCGACGCCGCCAGCTGGCGGCGCAGGGCGGCCGCCCCGGTGTCGGAGTGGACGTAGAAGCCGGCGATGGACGCCAGGATCACCGCCGCCGCCCCGAAGCCGACGACGGTGACTGCAGGCCACAGCCACCGCCGGCTGGGAGCTCTCCGGTGCCGGGGGGTGCTCGGGGTGTCGGCGGGTCCGGCGTCGGGCAGGGGATCGCCTCCTTCGGACCCTCAGGGTAGCGGGGTGTGGGCTTCGGCCGGGCCCGCGGGGGCGACCAGCGGACCGCCACCGCCGCCGGCGGGGGACGCCACGACCGGCGCCGGGGGCACCCCGGCGGGCCGTGTCCCGGTCGGCACGGGTGGGCGCAGCGCCCAGGCGGTCACCCGCAGCAGGGCCTCGGCGGCGATCGCCGCCGACATCTTCGAGCTGCCCTCGGTCCGGTCGACGAAGCGGATCGGTACCTCGGCGATCCGCCCGCCGGCGAGGGCGGTCCGGTGGGCCATCTCGATCTGGAAGGCGTAGCCGTTGGGGCGGACCCCGTCGAGGTCGACCCGGCGCAGCAGCCCGGCGCGGTAGGCCCGGAACCCGGAGGTGAGGTCCGCCACACCCAGGCGGAGCGTGAGGGAGGCGTAGCGGTTGCCGAGAGCCGACAGCGCCCGGCGCTGCCAGGCCCAGTCGGGGATCTCGCCGCCGGGCACGTAGCGCGAGCCGATCACCAGGTCGGCGTCGTCCAGGCCGGCGAGGAGGGCAGGGATGCTCGCGGGGTCGTGGGAGCCGTCGGCGTCCATCTCCACGAGATAGTCGTATCCCCGCTCGAGGCCCCAGGCGAACCCTGCCCGGTAGGCGGTGCCGAGACCCTGCTTGCCCGCGCGGCGCAGTAGGTGCAGGCCGGGGTGGCGTAGGGCGCGTGCCGCGACGAGGTCGCCGGTGGCGTCGGGGCTGGCGTCGTCGACCACCAGGGCGTGCAGCGCCGGGGCGGCGGCGGCGAGGGCGTCGAGGGCCCGGCCGATCGTGGCGGCCTCCTGGTAGGTGGGGATCACCACCAGCGCCCGCCGGGCGCTGCGGTCCCCTGCCTCCTCGGGTGTGGGGCGCTCGGCCCCCGCTGCGGTCATCGTCTGGCTCCGACCCTCCCGCCCGTCGTCCCGTGGACGACATCCGACAACAAGCGCGCGGCGCGCCACGCTCGGTGGAAGAGGTTAGCAGCTTCCCGGTGCGCGCCGGCTGATCGGCTTCCATCCACCCGGGCGGCGACGTTCCCTGGGACCCGGGTGGCCGCCCACGAGGCGCCCGCGGCCGCTCAGGCCCCCCTTTCCCATCCTTCCCCAGGTCCCAGGTCCGGTCCCGAGCTCCGGATGCCGCCCAAGCGGCCAGCGGGAGGGTGTGGCCGCGGGTCGCGCACCCCGCAACCGGCGGGCGGGTCGGGGGTGTGCACCCGGTGAACGCCAGGTGTCGGTAGCTTTGCCGGCGACCCCGCGCCCGGGGCGAGGAGGAGGCATCCGGTGGGCATCCTGGCGAGCTACTCGATCAACACCCAGTGGTACCTCGACGTCAACCGGATCGCCAGGACCTCGGCGTGGGCGCACGGGGTGATGGAGCTGTACTCGCACTACCTCGGCATCGGGTTGCTCGCCGCGGTGCTGCTGGTCGCGTGGTGGCGCGCCCGTTCGGCCGAGGTCCCGGCCCGCAGCGTTGCGGGAGTCCTGTGGGCGGCCGGCGGCACCGCCGTCGCATGGGTCGTCGCGCACTTCGTGCTGAAGCCGGCCGTCGCCGAGCCCCGCCCCTACCTGGCGTTGCACCATGTGAGCGTGCTGCTCGCACGGACCCACGGGTACAGCTTCCCGAGCGGCCACGCGACGATCGCAGGCGCGGTGATGGTCGGGCTGTGGGTGGCCCGGCGCCGGCTGGCGGCGGTGGTCGCGGGGGTCCTCGGGCTGCTGCTCTGCTTCGGTCGGGTCTACACCGGGATGCACTATCCCTTCGACGTCGTCGGCGGCCTGCTCGTCGGCGCGGTGATCGTCGCCGCGGTCGCGCCGGCGGCGGTCGCGGTGCTCACCCGCGTGGACCTCGTGCTGCTCCGCGGGCCGCTCGGGCCGCTGGTCGCGTCGCGCGCCGTGGGTCGCCATACCCGTCGCGAGGAGGTGGCATCACAGGCGCGCTGAGCGCTGCCTACTGGCGAGCGCCGCGCCAGGGACCTAGCTAGCATTCGCGCCGGTGCAGGTGCCGGTGCAGGTGCTCGCAGACCGGTCGGCGCGGACGTGACCACCCGGGGGGCCTCCCGGGATCGCCGCCGGCGGGCACGGGCCCTCGGCGCCGCCGGGTGCATCCTCGGCGCGGTGCTCGCAGGCTGCGGGACGACCTCCACGGTCCCGCGGGCACCCGGCGCTACGTTGACCATAGGGACCCTCTACGCCGGCTCCGGTCAGTTTGCTGGGTCGTCCTTGCCGGAGCTCGCCGGGCTGCGCTTCTGGGTCCGCTGGGAGGACCGCCGCGGCGGGGCCTACGTGGGAAGCCTCGGTCGCCGGGTGCGCCTGCGGCTAGTCGCCCTCGACGACCGCAGCTCGCCTGCCCTAGCGGCCCGCCTGTACCGCCGCCTGGTGCAGGTCGACCACGTCGAGATCCTCGTGTCGGACTTCGGCTCGGTGCTCACCGCTCCTGCGATACCGGTGGCCGAGCGGGCCCAGATGCTGCTGTTCGACCAGTCGGGGACCGGGTCGGCGTTCTTCCTCGGCGACAACCCCTACCTGGTCCTCTGTGACCTGCCGAGCTCGGCTGTCTGGCCCGATCCCCTCGTCGCCTTCCTCGAGGCCGAGCGACTCGACCGGGTGGCGATCGTCTACGCCGGCAACGACTTCGACGCCGCCCAGGACACGACGATCGCCACGGCGCTCACCTCGGCCGGCAAGGCGCCAGTTGCCAACCTGGAGGTCCCCACCGCCACCCGGCACTACCGGCGCCTGCTCGCCCCCCTCCGCGCCCGGGGCGCCCAGGCGGTGATCGAGCTCGGGTACCAGGACAACGACCTCGCCTTCCTCCCCGAGCTCGCCAGGTACCGGCGGGACCACCCCTGGCCTGCGCTGCGGTTCGTCTTCACCGCCTTCCCCGGCCAGCTGCACGCCTTGTTCCAGGCGCAGGTCGGTGCGCAGGCCCTCGCCGGGACCTTCACCTACGGTCTCCCGCCGACGGTCGATCACCGCAAGGTGACGCTCGGTCTCGACCTGACCCGCTTCTCGGCCGACTTCGCCGCCCGCAGTCACCGCCCGGTCAACTTCCTCGACGTCGCCGGCTACACCACCGGCGTGGTGATCGAAGCGGCCCTGCGCCGGGCCGGCTCTCTCAGCCAACTGGCACTGCGAGCCGCCCTCAACGCGGTGTCGGGGCACCTCGAGACCCTTGACGGCGTGTTCCGTATCGACGGGGCCGGCGCCCAGCTCGGGGAGAGGCCGTCCGTCGCAGAGCTGTTCCCCACCGGCCCGGCCGGGACGACGCTCCGGGTGGTCTTTCCCCCGAGCGAGGCCACCCGTCGACCTCTGCTCGTCGGGTCCGCCCCGTCTCAGCCCGGCGATCCCCAGACGTAGTCCTCGACGAAGTCGAGGTCGCACAGCAAGGCTCCCGGCGTGCCGTTGCGTACCACGACGCCGTGTTCGAGGACCGCTACCCGTTCGGCGACGCTGAGGGCCCGGGCGGCGTCCGCTTCGACCACGACTATCGCGCAACCGGTGGCGGCCACGTCGGGGAGCGTGGCGAGCAGGGCTTCGGCCTCCTCCGGGGCGAGCCCGAGGGTGGGCTCGTCGACGATCAGCAGCGCCGGCCTGGCGGCGATGGCGCGCCCGAGCGCACACAGCGCCTGCCCGGCGACCGGGAGGCTACCGGCACGCCGCTCGAGGAGGCCGGACAGGTCGGGCAGCAGGTCGAGCACCGCCTGGAGGTCCTTCTCCCCGCCGGCCCAGGCCCCGACGCGCAAGTTGTCCGCCACGCTGAGGCCCTGGAACAGGCGGCGGCCCTCGGGCACGAGGGCCAGCCCCAGCCGTCGGCGGACCTCCGGTCCGGTCCCGCCGAGGTCGACGCCCCGGAAGCTCACCGTGCCGGCGGCGGGGGGCACCAGGCCGGCGAGGGCCCCGGCGAGGGTGGTCTTGCCCGCCCCGTTTGGGCCGACTACTGCCAGCAGCTCGCCCGCGCCGACGTCGAGGTCGACGCCGCGCAGCACCGGAGCGCCGCCGTAGCCGGCTTCCAACCCCCTGGCGCTGAGCAACGGCTCACCGGCGACGGTCGGTGGCTGCGGGGCGAAGGGCGACGGCATCCGCGCGCTCCGGCCGGTCAGAGCAGGCCCCGGCGGAGAAGCCCCGCCCCGACGTAGGCGTCGACCACGGCCCGGTCGGCGAGGACCTCGGCGGCGGGCCCGCGGCGCAGGAGCCGCCCGTGGTGGAGGAAGGCGAGCTCGTCAGCGACTTGGAGCACGGCCCGCACGGCGTGCTCGATGACGATCACCCCCCGATCGGGCCGGGCCAGGGTGCGGAGCAGGGCGATCCCGGCGTCGATGTCGGCGCCGGCCAAGCCGCCGAGAGGCTCGTCGGCGATCAGCAGGCGGGGTCTCCCGGCCAGGGCACGGGCCAGCTCGAGGCGCCGCAGCGACGCGAGGGACAGTTCGGCGGGGTAGCAGGAGGCTTGCCCGTCGAGCCCGGTCTCGCTCAGCAGCTCCGCTGCCTGCCGCTCCGCGGCGGACCTACCGGGGCGGGGCGGGCTGCCGCAGCGGGCAGCGATCCGCACGTTCTCCCTGACGTCGAAGCGGGCCAGGGGCCGCGGCACCTGGAAGGTCCGGGTGATGCCGGAGCGGGCCAGGCTCCAGCGCGGAGAAAAGGTGAGGTCGACGCCGTCGAGGCGGAAGCCTCCTTCGTTGGGCCGCAGGTAGCCGGTGAGCAGGTCGACCAACGTGCTCTTGCCGGCCCCGTTGGGTCCCATCACCACCAGCAGACGCCCTACCTCCACGTCCAGGTCGATCTCCTCGAGGGCGACGAGCCCCCCGAAGCGACGGGTGAGGCCCCGCACCTTGAGCAGCGGAGCCGCCTCGCCGCAGTCGCCCGCCGGGTCGCTCGTCCCGGTCGGGCCCGGGCTCCTGCTCGCTGGCCGGCTCGCCCGGGTAGTCGAGCCGGTCACCGCCCCTCCTCGACGAGGACCACGGCGACGATCAGCGAGGCGACCAGCACGTCACGCAGCTCGGGGGCGAGCGAGCCGACCCCGGCCGAGAGCAGCCACAGCAGGACCGCCCCACGGAGGGGTCCGAGGACGCCGGCTCCTCCGGCGACGACGGCCGCCACCATCACCACGCTGAGGAGGGGGGCGAAGAGGACAGCGGGGGAGAGGGCGGTGACCTGGAAGGCGTAGACGCCCCCGGCGAGACCGGCCAGGGCACCGGAGAGCGAGAAGGCGGCCACCTTGGCCGGCCGGACGGCGATCCCCAGAGCGCCGGCGAGGTCCTCGTCGTCGCGGATCACCGCGAGGGAGTCACCGAGGCGGCTGCGCACGAGCACCGACACGCCGGCGGTGGAGACCGCGGCCAGGGCTAGGTAGACGGCGTCGAAGCCGAGGGGGCCGGGGCGAGCGGTCGGCTGGTGGAGGCCGACGGTGGTGATGGTGAGCACCCCGGAAGGCCCCGCGAGGCCCGGCCAACTCGACAGGACGGCCTTGGTGGCCCCGGCCAGCACCAGGGTGGCGACGGCGAAGTACAGCCCCCGGACCCGCAGGACGAGGTCGCCGACCGCGAGCCCGAACAAAGCGGCCCCCAACCCGCCGAGGGGCATGGCCAGGTAGAAAGACAGGCCGAGGCGCACCATGGCGAGGGCGGTGAGATAGCCGCCGACGCCGAAGAAGACCACCTGCCCGAAGCTGGCGTAGCCAGCCAGACCGCCGATCAGGTTCCAGGACTGGGCGAGCACGGCGTAGAGCAGCAGCGTGTCGAGGCTGCCGGGGCGGGCCAGGGCGAGGGCTCCGGCCCCGATCGCGACGGCCATCCAGGCCGCCCGGCCGAGCGGCCCCCTCGTCCAGGTACGGGCCGTCGGATGAGCGAGGGGCGGGGGGCGGAACCGGCCTGCCCGACCGGGGGCGGCCTGCAACCGTGATCTCATCCCAGCGGTCTGCCGCGAAGCCTGGAGGTCGGCGCCTCTCGGCGCAGCGGGAGGCCGGCGAGGGCAGCGAGCAGCACCACCAGGGCCGCCACCTCGACGAGGCGGGCGGCGGCGACCTCACCGATGAGAGCAGCGACACCTCCGAGGGCGAAGCCGGCGGCGAGGGTGCGGGAGACGCGCCCGGCGCCGCCGACCACCGCCACGACCGACACGAGCAGGACCAGGCGGTCGGCGCTTGAGGTGCTGAACGCCCCGGCGGCGGCCATCGACCAACCGGCCAACCCGGCGAGCGCACCCGAGCATGCCCCGAGGGCGCCGACCACCCGGTCCACGGGCACCCCGCACAAGCGGGCCGCTTCGGGGTCCTCTGCCACGGCGCGCATGACCACTCCGGCCGTGGTCCGCTCCCGGAGCCACACCAGTGCGCCGCCGGCCGCCAGGGCAGCCGCGGCGGCCGCTAGGTCGCCCGGGGAGAGGGTGAGCCCGCCGGGCGAGGGTCCGCTCCGCAGGCCGAGGGCGATGGAGCGGTAGTCGTTGGTGGCAGCTGCCTGCAGCCCGGCCACGATGGCCAGACCGGAGCCGAAGCTGACGAGCAGGCCCAGGGGGACCGGGCGTCCGGCAACCCGCCGGAGGATCGCGGCCTCGACCGCCCACCCGAGGAGGCCCCCCGCGATCAGCGCGACGACCGCCGCGCCGAGCGGGGAGACCGCCTCGGCCGCGATCCACCCGGCGTAGGCGCCGACCAGCACGATCGCCGCCTGGGCCAGGTTGAACTGCCCGCCGGTCCACCACGAAAGGCTCACCCCGAGAGCGGCCAGGCCGAGCGCACCACCCCCGAGGATCCCGTTCACGACGACATCCACCGGTGAAACGGTACTACCGCGGAGAAACCTGCCTGCCGGAGCGTTTGGCACCCGCCGGCAACGCCCAGCCCTGCTGGCGGCACCCACCTTGCCCGGCTCGCCCCTCGTCGCCCCCGCGTCGCCTCCCGGCGGACGCGGTGCCCGAGCGGCTCGTCGGGCTCGGATCACACCCGGCCGGCTGCGTTGTCGGGCTCGGATCAGACCGGGTCGTCGAGGAGCACCGACAGAGGGTCGCGGCCTGCCTCGCCGGAAGAGGAAGAGAACGCTTCGAGCCGGGCGGCGGCTGCGGCGATGCTGGCAACGGTGAGGTCGCGCACCTCCTCGGCGTCGGCGCGCCGCAGGGCGTCGAGCAAGGGGAGATGCTCGCTGCGGGAGTGCTGCTGGGCGCCCACCAGGGTGGTGTGCAGGCGACTGTAGGGCTCGACCAGGTTGAGGACCTGGGTGAGCAGGCGAAGGGAGTGACGACGCCCGGCGAGCTCGAGCAGCCGGCGGTGAAAAGCGTAGTGCTGGGTTGCCCACAAGCCGACGTCCCGGCCGGCACCGGCGTCCATCTGCTCGACGAGGGACTCGAGCTCCCCGAGGGCGGCAGGGCTCACCTTGCCGACGGCCGCGGCCGTCAAGGGCGGCTCGAGGGCGAGGCGGAGGTCGAACAGCTCGGCGAGCTCTTCGGGGTGCAGTTCGATGACCACCGCCCCGGTCCCCGACTGCATGACGACGAGCCCTTCACCGACGAGGGTCCGCAGCGCCTCGCGGAGGGGGATGCGGCTCACCCCGAAGCGACGGGCCAGGTCGTCTTGATTGAGCGGCTGGCCCGGGAGTAGGACCCGCTCGCGGATGGCCCGGCGCAGGAGGTCGACCAGCTGGTCGGGGCGGGGGGGGCGGGCCACGCCTCCAGCATAGGAGTCGATCGAGGGCACCTTGTCAGGCCCGGATCCCCCTGCTACGCTACATCCAAGTCATACGCTGTATACACAGGGGGAACCGTGAGGAAACACAAGTCGGCCAAGCTGACCGCTGCTCTCGCCGGTCTGGCACTGACAGCTGCCGCCTGCGGGTCGAGCGGTGCCAGTACGGGTGCGTCTTCGTCGGCGAAGGCGCCGGCCCACATCACCATCGGGACGCTCTACTCGGGCTCGGGCTCCTACGCGACCTCCTCGCAGCCCCAGCTGGCCGGGCTCGAGTTCTGGATCAGCCACGAGAACGCCAAGGGCGGCGCGTACGTGGGCGCCTACCACAAGCGCATCCCCCTGAAGCTGGTGGACTACAACGACCAGAGCTCCAGCTCGACTGCGGCCGTCCAGTACAACCAGCTCATCACCCAGGACAAGGTCAACATCCTCGTCTCCGACTTCGGCTCGGTCCTCACCGCCCCGGCGGTGACGATCGCCGAGGAGCACAAGGTCGTCCTCTTCGACCCGACCGGCACGGGGACGTCGTTCTTCACCCCGGGCAACTCCTACATCGTCCTCACCAGCCTGCCTACCTCGGGGGTGTGGCCCGACCCGCTCGTGTCGTTCATCGAGCACGAGAAGATCAGCCGGGTGGCCATCGTCTACGACTCCAACGACTTCGACGCCTCCCAGGCGACGACGATCAAGGACGGGCTCACCAAGGCCGGCATCACCCCCGTCGTCTACGAGGCGGTGCCGACCTCGACCACGTCTTACGGCACGATCATCTCCACGGTCGCCGCGAAGCACCCCCAGGCGTTCCTGGAGCTCGGCTACCCGACTAACGACATCCCCTTCCTGCAGAACCTACAGTCCTCGGGGGACCACTTCGGCATGGTCTTCACCGCATTCCCCGGGCAGCTGCACTCCCTGCTCGAGAGCAACGTGGGCGAGAAGGGGCTGGCCTACACCTTCTCCTACGGCTTCCCCCCCCAGATCAGCTCCTCCAAGGTTAGCGAGGGGATGACTACCGCGCGGTTCGTGTCCGCCTTCGGCCACGGCAAGGCCAGCAACGTCAACTTCCTCGACGTCGCCGGCTACCAAGCCGGGCTGGTCATCGAGGAAGCCCTTGCTCACGCCAGCTCCCTCAGCCAGAGCGCCTTGCGGGCCGCCGTAGCCTCCCAGTCCGGGAAGCTCCACACCCTCGACGGCTCCTTCGACATCAACTCCGAGGGTGCCCAGCTCGGCGAGCGACTGCCGGTCTCCCAGATGCTCCCCGCCAACGGAGCCACGACCACCAAGATCGGGATCGTGTACCCGGCCAGCGCGGCCAACACGGCCGTCACCTACCCGGCACCGTGAGCCGGCCGCCACGGCGGCGGGACGAGGGACCCTGAAGTGCTCTTCGAGTTCGCCGTCGTCGCAGGGATCCTCTTCGGCGTGTACTACGCCCTCCTCGGCGTCGGCCTCAACCTGGTCTTCGGCGTGCTCCAGGTGGTCAACCTCGCCCACGGCGACGTGGTCATGCTCGGCTCCTACCTGGCGTTCGAGGCGTACTACGCCTGGCACCTCAACCCGTTGTGGGCCGTCGTCATAGGCGTGGTCCCCGCGCTCGTCGCCGGCGGGGCGCTCTACGCCGGCGTCGGCCCCCGTCTCGCCCGGGCGGCCGACCCCGAGATGCTGTCGCTGGTGTTGTTCTTCGGCATCTCGCAGATCATCGAAGCCCTCGCCACCGTCGCCTTCGGTAACAACCAACGCTCGGTGCCGGCCTCGTCGCTCGGTGCCGCCCCGCTGCGCATCCTCGGCGAGAGGTACCCCCGCGACTGGTGGGTCGTCGCCGGGGTGTCGGCGTTCGTGCTCGCCGCCCTGTTCGCCTACCTCTACGCCAGCCCGGTCGGCCGGGCCACCCGGGCGGTGATGTCGAGCCCGCGCGAGTCGGCCGCGGTCGGCATCGACGTGCGGCGGGTCAGCGTGGCGACCTTCGGGGTGGGGACGTTCCTCGCGGCGAGTGCCGGCGTGCTCGGCGTGTTCCTCCTCGGCGGGGTCAACCCGACCGAAGGGGTGTCGATCACCGTCACGGCCTTCGCGGTGATCGTCCTCGGCGGGCTCGGCAATGCCCCCGGGACGGTGCTCGGCGGGCTCGTCTTCGGGCTGGCCACCGAGCTCACCCAGACCTACGCGTCGACCTGGAGCGGCCTGGTGCCCTACGTGCTCCTGCTGGTGGTCATGCTGGCGCGACCCAAGGGCCTGCTGTCGAAGAGCGCCCGTGTCGCCTGAGACGCCCGGGCGGACCGAGGCTCCCCCGGTGCCGCCGGCGAGCCACGGCCCCAAGCCGGTGCCGTCCCGTCAGGGTCCGGCGGGTCGTGCCGCGAGGCAGCTCAGACGGCTCGGCGCGGGCGGGATCTCCGACGTCGGGGCGGTAGTCGTGCCCGTCGCCGTGTTCCTCGCCGCAGTGCACCTGTACTCCAACGAGCTGCTGTTGCTCAACATGCTCGTCTACGCCGTCCTGGCCCAGGGGATCAACGTCATCTACGGTTTCACCGGCTACCTCCCGTTCGGCTACGTCGCCTTCTTCGGCGCCGGTGCCTACGGCGCGTCCCTCTCCATCATCTACCTGCACGTCCCCGCTCTCCTCGCGGTGGTCCTCGGTGGTCTCGCCGGCGCTCTTCTCGGAGCCCTGCTCACACCCCTGCTCCGCCTGTCGGGCGCCTATTTCGCGATCGCCAGCCTCGCGGCGGCCGAAGCCGTCTACGAGGTGGTCTCCAACCCCTCCCTGGCGTCGGTCACCCGTGGCCCTTACGGCATCAACCTGGTGACCGCCTACAACCAGAGCCTGTCCTACGACGCGGCCGTCGCCCTGCTCGGCCTGTCCATGCTCGGCGTCGTGATCCTGCGCCGGTCCCGCTTCGGCCTCGCCCTGCGGGCCACCGCGGACGACGCCACCTCTGCCGAGATGGCCGGGGTGTGGGTCGTGCGGGAGCGATCCCTCGCCTGGCTGATCTCGGCGGCTCTGGCCGGCCTCGCCGGCGGAGTGTTCGCCTGGGCGATCTCGGTCTTCTATCCGACCGACGTGTTCGACCTGACGATCAGCGTCTTCGCCATCGTCTTCGCTCTCTTCGGCGGTGTCGGCACCACCTGGGGCCCGCTCGTCGGTGCCGTCGTGCTCTACGGGATCTACAGCCTGGTCGGCCTCAGCGACCCGCAGTACTTCCAGCTCACCTACGGGCTGCTCATCGCCGCCCTGGTCCTGTTCCTCCCCGGCGGCCTCGGCTCGCTCACCCGGGGCCTGCGCGGCCACTTCAAGGGTGCCCCGGGGGGTGCCCGGTGAGCGCCCCCGAGGGCCTGCGCCCGGCGGGGACGCCGGCCACGGCTCCCGCCGCGGGTGGCCTCGTCATCGAAGGGTTGGTCCGGCGTTTCAAGGGTTTCACCGCTCTCGACGGAGTCGACCTCGAACTGCCCGCCGGCGCGATCGTCGGTCTGGTCGGCCCGAACGGCTCGGGCAAGACGACCCTCATCAACGTCGTCTCGGGCGTCTACGCGCCGAGCGGAGGGTCCGTCCGCCTCGACGGGCAGGAGGTCGGGGGCCTCGCTCCCCACCGGCTGGTCCGCCTCGGGCTCAACCGTACCTTCCAGGTGCCCAAGCCGTTCGCCAGCCTGACCGTGAGGGAGAACCTCGCCGTCGCCGTCGGGCACTCCGGGAGGGGTGCGCCCCTGCGGCCCGACATCCTCGGGGAAGTCGGCCTCGAGGGCCTCGGGGGTCGGCTGGCCGGGACCCTCAACGCCTCCCAGCAGAAGCGCCTTGACCTGGCCCGTGCCCTTGCCACCAACCCTTCGGTCCTTCTCGTCGACGAGCTCGGCGCCGGTCTGGCGACCGACGAGCTCGGCGAGCTCGCCCACTACCTGCGCACCCTGGCCGACGGGGGCATCACCCTCCTCGTCGTCGAGCACCTCCTCGGCTTTCTCGAGCAGCTCACCGACACGGTGGTGGTGCTGAGCGCCGGCCGGCGGATCTTCGCCGGGTCGTTGCGCGCGGCCATCGCCGACCCCGAAGTGGTACTGGTGTTCCTCGGTGGCTGACCCGCACGGCCCCAGGGAGGGGCAGGCGACCCCTCTGCCGAGCGCCGATCCCGCCCTGCTCCGGGTGGAGGGTCTGAGCGTGGCCCACGGCGCGCTCCAGGTGTTGTGGGAGGTCGACCTCCACCTCGCGGAGGGGGAGATCCTCGTAGTGCTCGGAGCCAACGGGGCCGGGAAGTCGACGCTGCTGTCGGCCATCGGTGGCCACCTTCCGCCTCTCGGGGGGCGCCTCGTGCTCGACAAGGTCGACATCACCCGCCTGCCCGCCTCCCGCCGAGCCCGCATGGGCCTGATCCTGATGACCGAACAGGGTGTCTTCCCGGACCTGAGCGTCGGGGAGAACCTCCGCCTCGGTGCCTGGCGGCTGGGGCGCTCCGAGGCGGCGGCCTCCATCGAGGAGGCGCTCACCCGCTTCGAGGAACTGGCCGGCCGCCTCCGCAGCCCGGCCGGCAGCCTCTCGGGTGGGCAGCGCAAGATGCTCGGCCTCGCCAAGGCCCTCGCCGGCCGTCCCAGGGTGCTCGTCCTCGACGAGCCCTCCGCCGGCCTGTCACCCCTCTACGTCAAGCAGGTGGTCGCCGACCTCGCCAGCCTTCGCCGGGACGGCCCGGCGGTACTGCTCGCCGAACAGAACGTCGCCTTCCTCGAGCTCGCCGACCGGGTGGCGGTGCTCGAGGGTGGCCGGGTCCGCTTCACCGGCAGCCTCACCGAGCTGCGCCGCGACGAGGCGCTCGCCGAAGCCTTCTTCGGCCTCGAGGGCCGAGCCCCGGCGTGAGCGGCGCGATGCCCCGGGCTGACGCCTTCCGTGGTCGAGATGGCCCGCGGGCGCTCCGGCGGCCGGCGGCCGGTAAGGACCCGAGCGGCAACTACTTGGACGGCCGGAGGTCGAGAACTGTGTGCTGACACGGCCGAAGTTGGTGACGCCGCCCAAGTAGTTGCCGGAAGGGTCCCGAGGCGAGTGGGTCAGGCGACCAGCGGGAGGGTGCGGTGGCCGACGATGCTCTCGTAGAGGGCCAGGTGATCGCCGACCATGCGATCGGCGGAGAAGCGGCGGGCGACGTCCCTGCGGCACTCGCTGCGGTCGAGGTCGGCCGAGGCGACCACCGCTCCGGCCAGGGCGGCCTGCCCGTCGCACACGAAACCGGTCCTGCCGTGCGCGACGATCTCGGGCGCCGCTCCCATCGGAGTGGTGACCACCGGGGTGCCGCAGGCGAGGGCTTCGACCATGACCATGCCGAACGGCTCGGGCCAGTCGATCGGGTTGAGGAGGCACATCGCGCCGCCGAGCAGCGCGGTCTTGTCGGCTCCGCCGACCTCGCCGACGTACTCGACGTCGCCGCCGAGCAGCGGCTCGACGTGGCGTTGGAAGTAGAGCAGCTCGGCGGGCTCGGACATCTTCGCGGCGACGAGGAGCGGGACACCCGCCGACCGGGCGGCGTGAATCGCCGCGGGGATGCCCTTGTCCGGGCACATCCGCCCGAGGAACATCGCGTACCCGCCGTCGCCCCGCCCGGCTGGGAAGCCTTCGAGGTCGACGCCGTGGTGGATGACCGCCGCGAGAGGGATGTCTGTCGCGGTGGAGGCCTGGTGGTGGGAGATGGCGATGATCGCGGTGCCGCCGGCGATGGCGCGGTAGTAGTCCCCCAGCTCGCTTCGGAACGGCCCGTGGTTGGTGGTGACGACCGGCAGCCCGACGAAGCGGTCCGCGTAGACCGGGCCGGCGAGGGTGTGGTCGTGGACGATGTCCGCCCCCCAGTCGATCGCCGCCCGGTAGGCATGGATGACGTGGCGCAGCTCGGTGGCCGAGCCGCCCTTGCCGACCCCGACGGCCGCCGGCAGCACGGACTCGCGGGCCACCTCGCAGGTGCTGTCCCCGGTGGTGAACAACACGACGTCCTCGCCGCAGCGGCGCAGGCCGCGAGCGAGAGTGTCGATCACCGCCTCCGTGCCGCCATAGGCGACGGGAGGCACAGCCACCCACGGGGGGGCGATCATCATGATGCGCATTGCAGAAGGTTCCTCTCGGGCTCGGGGTCGGACCACGACAGCCGGCCAGCAACGCTGCGTGGCCGGGTCGGCGGTCGTCACCCAGGCGGGCGTCCGGTCGCTCCGGGCTCGCCGGTCCCCCCGTGGGCCTCGACCCTCGGCTCGTCCCGACAGCGCGGGCAGACCCAGCCCGTCGCCCGTGCCGGGGCTCGCGACCCGACGTCGGTGATGTAGGTGACCCGGCAGGCCGTGCAGGTGATCGGCGGGAAGCGCCGCCGCAGCTCGATGTCGGGTGTCGGAGAGATCCCGGCGACCGGCTCGGAGCCGGATGCCCGCTCCAGGATCGGGGCGGGGGAGAGGGCCGTGCGTGGGGCTTCCATCGGAAGGCCGCCGATCTGCTCCGGTCGTGCCGGGGCTGCGAGCGCCCGACGTCGGGCGCAGCCCTCAGTCTACACGCCGATCCCGCCTCCCCCGTCGAGGAATCGCCGGGACCGTGCCGGCGGCGACGACCCCCGGCCGGGCGGCCCGGGGGGGCCTACCGCTGGCCTCCCGCTCCCAGGCCCGGTCCTGCCGGGCCGCCGGCGTCCGCCGGCGCCGGGCGGTCCCGGCTGGTAGCTGCACCGATCGCGCGGACCGCCCACTGCTTGTCCGCGCTGGAGGGCCGATCCCCACCGGGCGGAATACCCCTGGGGGTAGCCTGGTTGGAAGTCTCGAACCCGGAGAGAACTTCCGAGACCAAGGAGCACGCGATGGCCACCACCGCAGTGAGCGACAAGACCTTCGACGACACGATCCGGTCCGGCGGGATCGTGCTGGTCGACTTCTGGGCGGCGTGGTGCGGGCCGTGCCGGATGTTCGGGCCGGTCTTCGAGGCTGCCTCGCAGCGCCACCCCGACATCGTCTTCGGCAAGGTCGACACCGAAGCCGAGCAGGCGCTCGCCGCGCGCTTCTCGATCATGTCGATCCCCACTCTCATGGCCTTTCGCGACGAGGTCCTGCTCTTCGCCCAGCCCGGGGCGCTGTCCGAGGCAGCCCTCGAGGACCTGATCTCGCAGGTCGAGGCCCTCGACATGGACGAGGTGCGCGAGAGGATCGCCGAAGCGACCTCGTCGCCTGGCGGGGCCAGCGTCGCGCCGGCCCACTGAGAGGCGGCTGGCCGGTCCAGACCCCGTGGGTGCCGATCTTCGTGCGCCGCACCGCCCGGCCGGACGACGCCCGCGCCTTGCACGACCACCCGTGGTCGTTCGTCTCGGTGGTCCTCTCCGGCGGCTACGTCGAGACCTCCGCCGGTGACCTGTCCTCGGTGGTGTCCTGGGCGCGCGGCGGCCGAGGGCGGTCCGGCGGTGATGGCCGCCCGGGAGCGTGCGTCGGATCCGCGGCGGGCAGTACCACGCCATCGCGGGCAGTACCACGCCATCGAGCATGGGGGATGGCAGCGCTCTCGACCACATCACGCGACGTCGAAGCCGAGCATGGCGGCCGAGCGGACGACGGAGGACAGCAGCCCTGGGTCGTCGAGCGACCGGATCAGGCTGGGGTGGCGGGGTATGGCGTCGGCTGAGCTCGTCGACGAGGGCGGATCGGGGACCGAGGCCAGCCATCGACGGCGGGCCCCACCCTACTGCCGGGCCGTGTCCGCTGCGCTCCCATGTCCGGGCGGGTCGGCGGCGTCGGCCGGCACACCCATGGCCTGCTGCGCCCGGGCGTGCTCGAGCAGCGTCTCGCGGGGCGGGTTGAACACGTCGACCTCCAGGCAGGGCGCCGCTCGGGTGCGCGCCCCGTGCGGGACCCACGGCGGGACGACGGCCACGTCGCCCTTGCGCATCGTGCGCACCTCCCCGTCGATCTCGAACTCGAGCTCGCCCTCGAGGACGATGACGATCTGCTCCTCGACGTGGGCGTGGTTGGGCGCCTCGGTGCGGGGTCGGAACGACACGAAGTTGACCATCGTCTGCTCGCCGAGGACGGGGCGGAAGTCGAGTCCCTCGACGAAGCCCACCGGCTCGATAGCGTCGGCGTCGACGAAGCGGCCAGGGGCGGTTGGTTGGCCGACCCCCTCGAGCGACAAGTGTGGGCGGGTGGTCATCGGGCCTCCTCGATGGCGTCGGAGAGGAGGCAGCCGAGACGGCGGATCCCCTCGTCGATCTGTTCCGGGTTGGTCCGGCTGTAGGACAGCCGCAGGTGTCGGGCCTCCGCCCGGCCGGGGAAGAACGGGGCACCGGGGACGTAGGCGACCCCCCGACGCTGGGCCTCGGGTACCAGGGCGACGGTGTCGACTCCGCCCGGGGCGGACACCCAGCTGAAGAAGCCGCCAGCCGGTCGGGTCCAGGTACAACCCTCCGGCAGGTGGCGGGCCAGTGCCTCCTGGAGAGCGGCGGCCCGCTCGGCGTACAGGGCCCGGGCGACCTGCAGGTGCGGCTCCAGGTGATCGCCGCCCAGGTAGCGCTCCACCAGCCACTGGCCGAGCCCGCCGGCGCACTGGTCGGAGTTCTGCTTGGCTGCCACCATCGCGCCGATGAGCGCCGGGACCCCCGCCGCCCACCCGAGGCGCACCCCGGGGAAGAAGATCTTGGAGAACGTGCCGACCTGCACCACCAGCTCGGGGGCGAGCGCCCACAGGCTCGGTCGCTCCTCGGGGGAGAAGGCCAGCTCCCGGTAGGCCACGTCCTCGGCGACGGGCACGCCGTGGCGTCGGCACACCTCGACGACCGCCCGGCGGCGTTCGGCGGTCCACCACCGGCCCGTCGGGTTCTGGAAGTCGGGGATGACGTAGAGCAGCTTGGGCAGCGCGCCGGCGAGGATGGCCTCCTCCAGGGCGACGGGGTCCAGTCCCTCGTGGTCGGTCGCCACCCCCTCGACCCGCCCTTCCAGTCCGGTGAAGGCGGTGATCGCCCCGAGGTAGGTGGGGCTCTCGGTGAGGACCCGGTCGCCGGGGTCGACCAGGCAGCGCGCCAGCAGGGAGAGCGCCTCGATGCCGCCGCTGGTGACCATCAGTTCGTCGTCGGCGGGCTTCGCGCCCTGGCCGGCGGAGATCCACGACCGCAGGGTGGACCGCAGCGACGCCAGGCCCTCGGTGGCGGTGTACTGCAGCGCCACCGGGGCGGCGGGGCCGACGGCCTCCCCGAGCAGGCCGCCGAGCACCTTGGTGGGGAAGGTCTCGGGGGCGGGGAACCCGCCCGAAAAAGTGATCGTCTCCCCCGGCTCGGCGAGCGCGAGGATGGCGCTGACCCCGTCGCCGGCTCCCTCCGTCCTCCGGGCGAACCGGTACACCGGTGGTGCCGACTCGGCTGTCATCCACGTACCTCCTCGTGTCGTTTGGCCGATGTGCTCGGTCATGGGGCCGGCGTCGTCGAAGCTGGCGAGGGTAGGGCGCCCGACGTGTTGAGCTCCAGCAACTCCTCGGCGAAGTGGCAGGCCGATAGCTGGCCGGGTGCCACCTCCCGGAGGCCCGGCTCCTCAACGGCGCAGACCTCCCTGGCCATCGGACAGCGGGGGTGGAACCGACAGCCGCTGGGCGGTGACGCCGCGCTCGGCACCTCACCTGGGATGGGGGCGTGCCGTTGCTGGCGCTGCTGGCCGGGGTCGGGGCGGGGGGCGGCGCGCATGAGCAGGCGGGTGTAGGGGTGCAGCGGCCGCTCGTAGAGCCGGCCGCGGCCGCCGGTCTCCACTACCTTCCCCAGGTACATCACCGCCACCCGGGAAGCCATCCGCCGGATGACGCCCAGGTCGTGGGAGATGAACAGGTAACCGACGCCCGTCTCCCGCTGCAGGTCCTGCAGCAGGCTGAGGATCTGGGCCTGCACTGAGACGTCCAGCGCCGAGGTGGGCTCGTCGGCGATGACCAGACCCGGCTCCGAGGCGAGGGCGCGAGCGATGTTGACCCGCTGGCGCTGACCGCCGCTCAGGTGCCCGGGTCGTTGGTGCAGCAGCTCCGGGCTGAGCCCGACGCGGGCCATCAGGTCGGCGGCCCGCTGCCAGGCGACCCGGGAGGAGGCCAGGCGGTGCACGAGCAGCGGCTCGGTCAGGGTCTGGCCGATCGAGCGGCGGGGGTTGAGCGAGCCGAGGGAGTCCTGGAAGACCATCTGCACCTGGCGGCGGAGCGGCCGCAGCTGGCTCTCGCCCAGGCCGGCCAGCTCGGTGCCGTTGAGGCGGATGGAGCCGGCGGCGGCTTCGAGCCGGACGATGCCCTTGGCTAGGGTGGACTTGCCGCTGCCGGACTCCCCGACCACGCCCAGGGTCTCGCCCCGCTCCAAGCGCAGCGACACCCCGTCGACGGCGCGCACGACCCGGCCGCGGCCCCGCCGGTAGCACACAGCCAGGTCGCGCACCTCGAGCAGCGGAGGGGCGCAGGCGTGGCGGCCGCCCCGGTCGGGGAGGTCGTCGAGGACGGCTGTCATGGGTTACCGGCGGGCGCGCGAACGCTGGGCGACGCGAGCCAGCAGGCCGCCCGGTGCCCGCCGGCCGTCTCGGTGAGCTCCGGCTCGTCCTGGGTGCAGCGCTCGAAGCAGTGGGGGCACCTCGGGGCGAAGC
This sequence comes from Actinomycetes bacterium, assembly GCA_021846485.1. GTDB lineage: Bacteria > Actinomycetota > Acidimicrobiia > Acidimicrobiales > Palsa-688 > JAKAQB01. The sequence goes on along the minus strand of JAJZWW010000003.1, from coordinate 9,312 downwards.
TGCACCCCATCACGGCCTCGCCCGGGCCGGGGGCGTGCCCAGGGATGCCGGTCAGGGGGGCGTCGGGGTCCTCGGCGAAGTCGGGGATCGAGGCGAGCAGACCGCGGGTGTAGGGGTGCTCGGGGTGGGCGAAGATCCTGTCGGCCGGGCCCTCCTCGACCACCGCGCCGTTGTACATGACGAGGATCCGGTCGGCCATGCCAGCGACGACGCTAAGGTCGTGGCTCACGATGACGAGGGAGAGGTGCAGGCGCTCGGTCAGGTCGGTGAGCAGCTCGAGGATCTGGGCCTGGACGCTCACGTCGAGGGCGGTGGTGGGCTCGTCGGCGAGGAGCAGGACCGGTTCGCAGGCGATGGCCATGGCGATCACCACCCGCTGCTGCATGCCCCCGCTGAGCTCGTGGGGGTAGGCCCGCAGGTGCTGGCGGGGCGATGGGATGCCCACCGTCCCGAGCAGCTCGGCCGCCCGCGCGTTGGCGTCCCGGCGGCGCATTCCCAGGTGCAACAGCAGCGGCTCGCGGACTTGGCTGCCGATGGTCCGCATCGGGTCGAGCGCGCCCATCGGGTCCTGGTAGACCAGGCCCACCCGGCGGCCGCGGACGCGCCGCAGCTCCCGTTCGGTGGCCGACAGGAGGTCGGTGCCCTCTAGGCGCGCCGTCCCTGTCACCATGGCCGACGCCGGCAGCAGGCCAATGAGCGAGAGGCACGTGACGCTCTTGCCGGAACCCGACTCGCCGACGATGGCCAGGGTGGTCCCGCGGTTGAGCGCGAAGCCCACGTCGCGGACGGCCGGCAGGGCACCGAAGCGCACGCCGAGGTGTTCCACGGCCAGCAGCGGCTCTGGGGGGGCTTCAGGCACGGGCCCCGTAGTCGTCGCGGTAGACGACCCCGTCCTTCAGCACCACCCGGACGTTGGTGATGTCTTTGATCGAGGTGGTCGGGTCGCCCTCCACGACGATGAGGTCGGCCAGCTTGCCGACCTCGACCGTGCCGATCTTGTCGAGCATGTCGAGGTTCTCGGCGGCGTTGCGGGTCGCGGCGATGAGCGCCTCGACGGGTCGCAGACCGTAGTCGACCATGAGCGACAGCTCGAGGGGCATGTCGGCGTGGGAGTTGAACGGCGTGCCCGCATCGGTGCCGGCCGCGATCTTCATCCCAGACCGCACGGCGGCGGCGAAGCTCTCGCGGTGGTGGCCCGACTCGCTCTCCGCCTTGACGACGACCCAGTCGGGGATGCCGCCGGCCCGGCCGTTGTCGACGATCTGGTTGACGGCGATGAGCGTCGGCACGAGGTAGGTGCCCCGGTCCACGGCTAGCTGGAGGGCCTCGTCGTCGAGGTAGAAGCCGTGCTCGATCGAGTCGATCCCCGCGCGGATGGCGTTCTTGATGCCGGCGTTGCCGATGGCGTGGCAGGCGGTGCGCCGCCCGGCGTTGTGGGCCTCGGTCGCCACCGCGTCGAGCTCGTCGGGCTGCAGCGCCGTCTGGGTCGGGGTGACGCCGGGCGTCAGCACCCCGCCGGTCGCCATCGCCTTGATGAAGTGCGCCCCCTCCTTGATCTCGGCGCGGGTAGCGCGGCGCACGTCGTAGGGGCCGTCGGCCTCCCGGCCGATGAAGTGGCCGTGGCCGCCGGTCATGGTGATGACCCGTCCGGCCGCCCGGATCCTCGGGCCGTCGATCAGCCCCTCGTCGACGGCGTGGGACAGGTCGATGGCGACGTTGTCGGCTTCCCCGCAATCCCGCACGGTGGTGACCCCGGCCTCGAGGGTGGCCTGTATGTTGAGGTAGCCCCGCAGCGCCGACCACACGATCGTGTCGTGGGCGACCTGGGCGAACATGTCCGGAGCCCCGTCGCTGCAGAGGTGGACGTGGCAGTTGACGAGCCCCGGGAGCAGCGTCCCGCCCCGGCCGTCGATCACCCGGCCGACCGCCCACTCCGGCAGCTCGGCCTCCGGACCTACCCAGCGGATCTGCCGTCCCTCGACGACGACCGCGCGGGCCGCTTCGCGCGGGCTGCCGCTGCCGTCAAAGACGGCCACGTTGCGGATGACTACCTGCGGTGACTGCTCCGGAGCCACGTCCGACCTCCTGTGGTTGGCAGTCATGAGTACGACCTTGGCGAGTAGTGGATGGTCTTGGCCTGGTGCCGGTCGTGGCCGTAGAACATCAGGGCGTTCTCGTCCGTGGCCACCCGCTGGAGCATGAGGGCGCTCTCCCGGGCGGCGACCGGGTCGGCCTGGCCGTCCCAGGCGTCGTTGTCGAAGTTCTCCTGGGTGTACACGGCGTCGCCGCAGAGGATGACGCTGCCCGAGTCGGCTAGGCGGACGAGCACGGACTGGTGGCCGACGGCGTGGCCGGGGGTCGGGATCACCTCGACACCGGGGAAGAGGGTCCGGGCCCCGTCGAGCAGCTCGTAGCGGAGCGCGGGGAGGTTCCAGTACTGGTTGGGAAAAGTCGGGTTGTCCTTGGCGTGCTCGTAGTGGTCCCGCTGGACGAAGAAGGTAGCCTTCTCCAGCAGGTCGTTGTTGCCTGCGTGATCGAAGTGCAGGTGGGTGTTGATGACGTAGTCGACGTCCTGGGGGGCGATGTCGAGTTCGGCGAGGCGCCACAGCAGGCTGTCCTCCCGGCGCATCACCGGGATGAGGACGTCGGCGAGGGGCTGCCCCCGCCAGGTGTGGTCGGGGTCCTGGATATGGATACGGTTCATGCCCGTGTCCACCATCACCAGGGTGTCGTCGTTGAGGCGTATGAGGTAGGCGGGCACGGGGATGTGGATCCGCTTGCCGTCGGCGACGCCGGGGGCGATGACCTCGTAGGCGCAGCAGCAGTCACCGAGGGGGAGCACGTAGAGCTGCATCACTCCACTCCTGTCAGGGCTTGGGCGGTGTCACGCACCCGGGCGTGGCTCCGGTAGAGACGGTCGGGGTCGATGATGCTGGCGACGAAATCGCCCAAGTAGTTGGAGACCAAGATTGTGACGGTGATGGCGAGGCCAGGCACCGCGGAGATCCACCAGGCCTGCCGCAGGTACTGGATGCCGGCCGACAGGTCTGCCCCCCAGTCGGGGGCAGGTGGGCGGATGCCGAAGCCGAGAAAGTCTAGGGTGGCGGCGAGGAGGGTGGTCCAGCCGATGGCGGAGCTCACCAGCACGACGACCTCGGTAGCCAAGACCGGGAGCACCTCCTTGCGCAGGACCCGGAGGCGCCCGTAGCCGACGACCCTCGCCGCGGCGATGTAGTCGTGGGTGCGGATGGAGCGGGTCGGGCCGTACATGAGCCGGCCGAAGATGGGTGTGTAGGAGACACCGACGGCGACGACCACCGTCGTGACCCCCGGCCCGAGGATGGTCACCACGATGAGCGCCAGGAGCAGGCCGGGGAAGGCGAGCAGGACGTCCATCGCCCGCATGACCACGTCGCTCATCCACTGGCTCAGGTAGCCGGCGACCAGGCCGAGGGGGACGCCGACGACGCTTGCCAGCGCCGTGCTCAGACAGGCGGTGATGAGCGTGTGGCGCGCCCCCCACAGCGTCCGGCTGAGCACGTCGCGGCCCAAGCCGTCAGTGCCGAGGAGGAACTGGCCGCTCGGCGGCAGCCGGGGCGGCCCGACGATAGCGGTGGGGTTGTACGGCGAGAGCAGGGGTGCGGCGACGGCGGCGACCACGAGCAGCACGGCCACGGCGGTGGCGAGCAGACCCGGCCAGTTGTGGCGCGCAGCGAAGGCCACCCGCCCGCGCAGGGTCTGCCACCGCCCCGCCGGGGCTTGTACGGGCGCGACGGCGACGCTCACACCGACACCGCCCGGCGGATTCGCGGGTCGATCAGGGCGTGCAGGACGTCGACGACGAGGTTGACCCCGACGTAGACGAGGGCCACGACCAAGACGATGCCCTGCACCGAGGGGATGTCCTTCTCCTGGATGCTCTGCACCAGGAAGCTGCCCAGCCCAGGGCGTCCGAAGATGGTCTCGATGGCTACCGAGCCAGCGAGCAGGTAGCCGATCTGAAGCCCCACCACCGAGACGGTGGAGGCGATGGCGTTGCGCAGGCCGTGCTTCCAGAGCAGCTGCCACCCGGAGAGGCCCTTGGCCCGGGTGACGAGGATGAAGGGGCGCTGATAGGCCTCGATGAGTCCGTTGCGCAGCAGACGGGTAATGATCCCCGAGTAGCCCCACCCGAGTGACACCGCCGGCAGGACCAGGGCGGCGGGGGAGCCGGTGCCGAGCACGGGGAGGATGCCCAGCTTCACCGCGAAGACCAGGATGAGCAGGATGGCGAGCCAGAAGTAGGGGACGGCCACGCCCAGCACTGACACGCCCGTTGCCAGGGTGTCGACGAGGCCGCCGGAGCGGAGGCCGGCGATGATCCCCAGTGGGATGCCGACGAGCAAGGCGACTAGCAGGGCCGCCCCGGTGAGGCTGAGAGTGAACGGCAGACGGCTGGCGATCTCGGAGGTGACCGTCTGCTGGGTGACGTAGGAGTACCCGAGGTTGCCCGTCAACAGGCGGCCTAGGTAGTGGAAGTACTGCAGCACCACGGGCTGGTCAAGGCCGAGCTGGCGGTCGAGCTGGGCGACCTGGGCGGGCGTGGCCCCGGTCCCGAGCAGCAGTATCTGCGCCGGGTTGCCGGGGATGAGCTGGAGGATGGCGAAGACGAGGATCGTCACCCCGAGCAGCACCGGCACCGCCTGGGCCGCCCGCTTCAAGATGAAGACCGCCACCCCACGCCTCCGTCAGAACGAGACAGCGTGGAAGAGCGGCTGGGCGGTGAGCGAGAAGCGCACGCCCTTCACCGCCGGCTCGGTCACGAGGATGCTCTCCAGATTATAGATCGGGATGATTGTCGCCGACTGCATGAGCTCGAGCGCAATCTTCTGGTATTTGTTCGTGCGGGACGCGGTGTTGGTGTCCGCGTTAGCCGCTGCGATCGTCGAGTCGACCGCCAGATTGGCGTAATGCTCCCAGTTGAACCCATTCTTGATCTGCGCCGAGTTGAAGACGGTGTTTAGGAGGTAGGGGTCGACGTCGTAGTAGAACCAGTCGGCCAGGTTCTGCTTACCCTGGTTGTAGGTGGCTGCCACGCTGGGGAAGGCCTGGTCGGTGATGGTGGTGGCGATCCCGACCTCCTTCCACTGGGCCTGGAGGATCTGGGAGATCCCGTCGAAGCCGAAGTTGGCGATGTTGATGAACTCGAGCGACAGCTGCTTGCCTCCCCGGGATCGCAGCCCGTTGGAGCCCATGGTCCACCCGGCCGAGTTCAGGAGGCTCGCCGCCCTGGCCTTGTCGTAGTGAAAGATGGCGTCGCTCGAGGAGTAGCCGGGGGTCAGCGGGGTGAGTAAGCTGTCGGCCGGCTGGTAGAGGCCCTGGAACAGCGTGTCCACGATGGCCTTGTTGTCGGTCGCGTACTCCAGGGCCTGGCGCACGGCTAGCTCGTCTGTGGGCGGCTTCTGGGCGTTTACCATGATGCAGTAGGGCATCCCGGTCGACAGCGCCGTCAGCTTCCTCTTCCCGGCGCTGACGGCCGTGTTGACGTCGCCGGGGTTGAGGTTCTGGGCAATCTGGATTTCGCCGGTGTCCAAGGCGTCCGCTTGTGACGACGGATCGGGCAAGATCCGGAAGGTGATCCCACCGAGCTTGGCCGCGCCCGTGCCGAGGGGAGTCGGCGCCCATGAGTACTTTTCGAACTTGGTGACCCGAACCTCTTCGTCGTTGACGAAGCTCTCGAACATGAACGGCCCGGTGCCGACGGGGTGCTTGGAGTAGCCGCTACCGTATTTCTGCAGCGCCGTTGGCGAGGAGATGCCCAACGTGGCGTTCGTCACCTCGTTGATGAAGGCGGCGTTGGGCGACCTGAATACCACCTTGGCGGTGTAGTTGTCGACGACCTCGGTTCGGTCGTAGGGCCCGAGGGACCCTATGGCCGAGAGGGACTTGGTGGCCGGGTCGACGATGTGGTCGAAGGTCGCCTTCACCGCGGCAGCGTTGAAGGGGGTGCCATCCTGGAAGGTGACGCCCTTGCGCAGCTTGAAGGTGTAGGTTTCGGCGTCCGAGGAGATCGTCCAGCTCTCGGCCAGGCCCGGGTAGTAGGTGCGGTCGTTGGGGAACTTCCACACCAGCGGGTCGAATATGGTGAAGAGGATCTGCGAGACGGTGATGAGGCCGGTCTGGCCAGGATCGAGGGAGTCCGGGTTCTGAAACACCCCTACCGACAGCGTCTTTGTGGCCGCCCTCGTGCCCGGGGAGCCGGCGGGCGTGGTGCCGCCGCAGGCGCCCAGGAGAGCGGAGGCTGAGCCGACGACGCCGAGCGCGGCCAAGCCGGTGAGGAACTTCCTGCGTCCAATGACGGGTCCCTCGAGGGGCCGATCGGGCTCACCCACGCGTATGCCCTCCCTTTCGTACCAGCGCACCCGCGCCTCTTCCCGAACGTTGCCCCTGGCGAGGCGCCGGAGCCGCAGGAGCACTTGCGAGGCCAACAGTACCTGATCGCCGGTCGTGTGTCCAGTCAGAGGGCCCCAAGACTGGACGTATGACTAACCAGTTGGACGTATGACTATCTACAAGGTCCGGATCGGCTTCTCGTCACAGACCAGCATCTTGACCATCGGAGTCCGGGCGGACCCCGCGACTACCACGAACCTGCCCTGGTGCGGTGCCACCCGGATTTCAGCTGAAACCAACCCGGGCCGGAGGCGATGGCCGACACACTGACTGCCTGGGCGAGGGAGTGGGTCGCTGTCGCGAGCTCGTGGTCCCAGGCACACACGGCGCGGTTCCGCGTCCGGGGACGGGGCGGTCTCGGTGGCGTCGGTGATGGTGCCGGTACGGTTCTGCAGGCAGCAGAGACCGACCGCGTAGTGCTGCAACTGACGACGACGTGCTAGCCGAAGTCGTGGACGGTTTAGTTGGTGCGCTATACGCGGAGGGCTTTGGCGATGGCATGCGCGGAGGGCTGGGCTTTGGGGACGGCCCACCGGGCCAGACATGCTAAGGTATGAGCATGCTGAGTCGTCGGCTCCAGGTTCTCATTGACGAGGATCGTTGGACCCGCCTCGAACGCGAGGCCGACCATCGCGGTGTGCCCGTGGCGGTGCTGGTCCGCGAGGCGATCGACGAGCGCTTCCCGGCCGTGGCCGAAGAACGCTGCGCTGCGCTGCAGGCGGTCCTCGACGCGGAGCCCATGGACGTGGCGGAGCCGTCACGGCTGCGGGAGGAACTGGACTCGATCCGCAGCCACCGCTCGGCGTGATCCTCGTCGACACGACTATCCTGGCGTATGCGGTGGGCACGGACCACCACCTGCGCGAACCGTGCCGCCTGCTCCTCGAAGGTGTCCGCGACGGTCGGGTGCGAGCTTGCACCACCGTGGAGGTCGTCCAGGAGTTCGCCCACGTCCGCGCCAGGCGCCGGCCCCGTCCCGAGGCTGCAGCCCGTGCCCGGGAGTACGCGCTGGGCTTCTCTCCGCTCATCCGCCCCGACGAAGACGACCTCTCCCACGGCCTCGACATCTTCGCAGCTACCGCCAGCCTCGGTCCCTTCGACGCCGTCCTGGCCGCCGTGGCGCTCCGGAGACGCTGGGCGCTGGCCTCAGCGGACCGGTCGTTCGACGATGTCGGTGGGCTGCGTCACCTCAACCCGTCGTCGCCTACCTTCGCCGGCGCCCTCGCCGCCTCCGGCTGAGGCCTACGGCGCGGGTGAGTGCTCGCAACGACGGAGATGTCAGCGGAGCGCCGAACGCGGGTCACTCGTCGCGGAAGCCGGCGACAGGGCGGTGCGGCGCGTACGGGCCGGGCGCGCTCCAGTCGGCCGGCGTGGGGGTGGCGGCGTCTTTTCCGGGATCACCGCTGCAGCGCCGAGCTCGAGCCACGAGCTGGCGTCGACGACGTCGGCCAGCCGCGAGCCGAACGTTGGCGTTGGCGAGGGAGGAAGTTCAGCATCCGCTCATCTCGGGCACCTTGACTGGAGGGCCGTGAGCGACGGAACCGACGAAGCGCCGAACGAGCTGACCGATGAGCCCGTGTACTGGGCCGGCCCGGGCACGTCTCACCGCGACGCCCCGCACCGCGACGCCGGCGCCACCCCGGAAGGGGCCACTGACCCGGACGTCGACGCGCCGGCCACACCCCGTGCCGACCGCGGGTCCCGTCCCGGCTTCGTCGCCGCCCGCGCCGTCGTCGTGCTGGCGGCCGCCGCTGCCTTGTACACGGTGGTGGTGCCGGCGACCCACGTCGAGCGGTCGAGGCTGGCCACGCTGGTCCCCACGGCATCCGGGCTCCGCCAGTTCGCCAAGGTCCCCGCGCATGGGACGGTGCAGAACGACGCCCAGACCGGCTTGTCCGACGTGACCGCGGCCGCCAAGAAGACCCCGGAGCGGACTGGCGTCTACTCCGTCGCTTGGTCGGCGTCGCGGACGTCCGTCGGCGGGGTCGTCGCCTTCTTGTTGCCCGACGCCGCTGGCGCCGCGGGCACCGCCTCGGAGTTCGAGGCCCGCCGAATGGGTGCCAAGTCCTACGCCGCAGAGAGGCTCCAGCGGCAGCACACCGGCTCCGTGGCGGGGATCCCGGGCTCGCGCGTGGCCACGTTCGTGCCGTCGGCCAAGGCACCGAAGGGGACGCCTTCGCTGGCGCTCACCGAGCTCCACGACGGACGCGTGGTCGCCGTCACCGAGGCGATGGGGACGGCGGCCAGCGTGGGGACCGAGGCCTCCGTCCTGGCGTCGCGGGAGTACGCCCTCCTGCAGCGGCGGCACGGGCAGGTGGACCTGGCCGTTACCGAGTACCCGCCCGGGAGCACGATCGGGTGGGCCGTCGGGGCCGCCGTCCTCAGCGCCGCCTTTGCCTTCCTCCCCGTCTCCTGGCGCCGCCGGCGGGAACGGCGGCGACGGGCCTACGAAGAAGAGATGGCCAACCGGATCGTGGTGAAGGGTCAGGTCATCGTCAAGCACCGCCTGTAGCCGGGTGGCGAGGTCAACGCGGCCGACCACAGGTGGGCGAGGGCGGTTGCCTCGCCGGCGCCGGATCACGTCGGCGTCGTCGCTGGCGGCGCGGGTGGGGCGAGGACATCCTTGCGCAGGCAGAGCAGGCCTACGTCGCGCAGCAGGTCGAGCAGGAGGCGAACCGGGCGTCGGCACCGGACCGGCGGTCTGCTGGACGAGCGGGTCGGCGCCAGCCACGTCTTGGCGAAGATCGCGAAGGCCACCGTTCCTAGACCCTGAGCAGGAGTGAGTCCTGCTCAACGGGAGACCCCGAACGGTCTTGGGCCTCCTGGGAGACTTCCGCGGCTGAGATGGGCATTGTGGTCTTACAGCCATCGCTTCTCGAT
>JAJZWW010000211.1 GCA_021846485.1 Actinomycetes bacterium | reverse complement strand
GGCCTACAAGCGCGCCGCGGCGGGTGTCGGCATCGACCTGGTGCTCGACACTCAGAGCCTCACAACGATGTAATCGATCGGCGGCGTCTGTCCGCCCGGGCCCTGCAACTGGGGGCTCATCCTCTACGCCGACTACATGTGGGACTATGGCGACCCCGCCGTTCTCCCCGGTGCCGGGCAGGCGTTCGGGCCCGGGAACTACTGGGGCGGTGGGTACAGCTCCGCCACGGCCAACCGCCTCATCACCGGCTACCACACCCGGCCGGGGCTCCCCCCGCTGTTCTCCTACGAGGACTACATCTCCCGCCAGGTCGCGGCCCTCTGGTTCCCGAGCGCTCCCTACCAGGTCTCGGTCGTGAAGGACACCCTTCGGGGGTGGCAACCCCAGCAGGTCTTCGCCGATCCGCAGCCGTCCCGCTGGTACTTGGTGAAGAGATGAGCGACGGTTGCGGGACGCTGGGGGACACGAGGCGGTGCTGAGCGGCGCGCCCGAGCCGGCGCTCCATCCGGCTCTGCCCCGCCCCGGCGGGGTGCTCTGGCTGGAGGAGGCGGTCGCGGGGGAGCTTCCGGACGTCGCCTGCCCCCCTCTCGCCGGCAGCGCGACTGCAGACGTCGCGATCGTGGGCGGTGGCTTCACCGGGCTCTGGACAGCCCTGCACCTTCGTCTCGCCCACCCGGACCTCTCGGTAGCCCTCCTCGAGGCGACGGGGTGTGGCTTCGGCGCCAGCGGGCGCAACGGCGGCTGGGCGAGCGGTTGGCAGGACGAGCTCGACCTGCTCTTGGCCCGGACCTCGCCCGCCGGAGCGCGCTTCTTGCTCGACGAGTGCGCGGCGGCGATCTCGGGGATCGAGGCCTTCCTCGGGGAGTGGGAGATCGAGTGCCAATGGCGCCGGCGGGGTGCCCTCTGGGCGGCGTCCTCGCCCGGGCAGCTCAGGGGCCCGACCGCTGCACTCGCGCGCTGCCGGGACGTCGGACGACCCGACCTGCTCGAACCGGTCGGGCCCGACGATGTGTGCCGTCGCACCGGGAGCCCGGTGCTCGGAGGGGGGGCGCGCCTCACCGACGCCGCTGCCGTCCACCCCGCGCTGTTGGTCCGTGGGCTGCGCCGCGTAGCGCTCCGTCTCGGCGTGCGGATCTACGAGGGCTCGCCGGTGCTCACCCTCGACCAGCGGCGAGGCGTGAGCCTCCTGACGCCGGCGGGGCGCCTCGAGGCCGGGGCCGCCGTCGTCGCCCTCGGAGCCTGGACCGCCACGCTGCTGCCCGAGCTTGCCAGAGCGCTCGTCGTCGTGCCCTCCCACGTGCTCGCCACCGAGCCGCTCGGGAAGCGGATCGAGCAGCTGGCGTGGTCCGAGGGCGAGCTGCTCTGCGACGGGCAGGCGAGCGTCCACTACGCGCAGGTGACGCCGGCCGGGAGGGTGGTCTTCGGCCGCGGAGGTGACGGCCCGCTCGGATGGCGGAGCCGACCCCGGCCCGCACACTTCGCCGATGCGGACGCCCTCTCGCGCCTGGTCGGGGACTTCCGCCGATGGTTCCCGGACCTCGCCGATGCCGCCATCACCCATGGCTGGGGCGGGCCCGTGGACCGGTCCCCGAGCCGGCTCCCGATGATCGGTCGCTCCGAGCGGGGTCCGGAGACGGTGTACTACGCGGTGGGCTACTCGGGCAACGGGGTGGCGCCCTCCTTCCTCGTCGGGAAGATCCTGGCCTCGCTCGCGAGCGCCACCCGCGACACCTACGCGAGCTGCGGCCTCGTCGGACCGCCGACGCGGTGGTTCCCACCGGAGCCCCTGCGAAGCGTCGGAGGCGAGCTCCTGCGCCGTGGAGCGCTCGCGGCCGACGACCGGGAGGCAGCTGGCACGCGCCCCCGTCGGCTGGAGGCCGCGGCTCGTCGCACGATGGCGCTCACCCTGCCGGACGTGTTCCGCCCGCGCTGCGCCTGCCGCGGGTGACGGCGCTCCGCAGCGCCAAGAGCGCTGAAGGCTCGACACGACTGCTTGAACGCGTGCTGGGCGTGCGCGCGACAACTCCAGCAAGGTTCGGGCTCTTGATTGAACCGCCAGTCAGGTGGCGCTAGACTGGATCGGGTGAACGTCCGCCCGCTCCCTGACCTGGACCCCGACGAGATCGACCGCTTGCTCGCCCAGGGCAGCACCCTCCCCGCCTCGTTCTACACCGACCCGCGGATCGCTGCCCTGGAGGACGAGCTCATCTTCCGCCGTTCGTGGCAGATCGTCGGCGTGGAGCCGGAGGTCCGGAGTGCGGGCGACTACTTCACCTCCCACATCTCCGGGACCGACTTCGCCGTACCCGTCGTGGTCGCACGAGGAGAGGACGGCATCCTGCGGGCGTTCGTGAACGTCTGCCGCCACCGGGCCCATTTCGTGGCCGTCGACTGCGGGAGCAAGAAGTTCCTCCAGTGCACCTACCACGGCTGGACCTACGAGCTCGACGGCTCGCTCAAGTCGGTGCCTCGCTCCGGTGAAGGAGGCCTACCCCCCTTCGATGAGCTGGGCCTCTACGAGCTGCCAGTCGGCACCTGGCGGGGTTACATCTTCGTCACGCTACGAGAAGCCGAGCCGCTGGAGGCGGCCGTGAGCGGCCTCGGGGAAGTCCTGGACTCGCAGGGCTTCGACTTCCCCTTCGCCGCGGAGCACGCCGACCCCGAGTTCGACTACGTCCGGCATGTGCAGCCGACCGGCGGGCCCTCCAACTGGAAGGCCATGAACGAGAACAACATCGAGTGCTACCACTGCCCCACCACCCACCGGCACAGCTTCTCCGACATGTACAAGGTGGATCCGGCGCACTACCTGCACCGCGAGTTCGACCGCGGCGTCTATCACACGAGCGATTTCCAGGACCGGGTGGCCCAGTCCCTCGGCCTCACCGGGGACAGTAGGTCACCCGGGTACCAATTCTACTACTTGTGGCCCAACATGTACCTCCAGGGCGGGGTCGCGCTCGGTTTCAGCAACGCCGTCGAGCGTCTCTGGCCCGACGGCGTCGACGGCTGGAAGGGCGAGGTCGTGAGCTACTCCGTGCCCGAGGCACGTGAGTACCCACCCGACGTAGTGAAGCAAGTCGACGAGTGGTGGCGCCTCACCGTCGAGGAGGACATGGAAGCCGCCGGAAGGGTGCAGGCCGGGCTGCGCTCGGGGCTCTACTCCTGGGGCTACACCCTGCCCGACAGCGAGCGCAACATGCGCCACTTCTACCGGCTGGTGTGGGACGCGTTGTCGCCGGCGTTCCGCCAACGGCTGGCGGCGCAGTGACGGCCGGCTGAACGTTCCACGCCACCCCGTCCTTCTTCGAGCCGTAGAGCTCCACGTCGGTGCCGTCCAGATCGATCGTCGGCCGGCAACCGCTCAGCGCCGCCCGGCGAGAAGCGGGCAGGACCTCGAACCATCGGGCGTCACCAGGGTCCCCATCGCCTCCTCGATCGCCTCGAGGCCGGCCTCATCCAGCCGGCCGGCCGCCAACGCGAACGTCGAGCGCGCCGGGACCTCAGCCACCGCCCGCAACCCCGCCCCCGCCTCGTCGGCCCACAGATAGCCAGCGCGCAGTAATAACTACTCCAATGTGGCGACGTGGCATACCATGGTGGGGTGGTCGACGCGCAGTCAGCCGCACGCCGGTTCGCAGCACTGGCGCCGGACCTTCCAACTTCCAACAGCTCGATTCTGTTGGGAGACAAGGCCCCCGTCGCGGATGGTCCCCGATCAGCCCCCGCCCTACCTGTGGATCTAGGTCACCCTGTTCGCGCATCCGGGCAGCCACGACCCCGCCGAGTCCGGCCTGGTGTGTCAAGGGCCAGCAGCGGGTGGTTGCCCGACACATTCGTGTAGCCAGCGGCGGTGGAGTGACGAGCCGCCGGGAAGTCGGAGCTATCTGGACTTTGGTCGGAATCGTCATCGAGGCGCCGGGGTAACCTCTGCGTCGACCGTCGACCACCTCCCGGTCACCAGGCGGCGTCTCGCGTCGCGTTTCGAGTTGCCCGTCGGGGCCTCTTTCTGTCAGCCCGACCAGCTGGTGCTCGATGATCGGGCTCCCCCACGGTCCGCCGGGTGGCAAAGGCGGTGGCCTCGTCCAGCACGCGGCCGGCTGCTCCGACGCAGCGGGCCGCGACCATGAAGCGCCCGAAGCGAAACCATTCGTAGGAGTAGCTCATCCCGTCTCCCTCCTCACCCACGAGGTTGCCCGCCGGCGCCCGGACAGCCTCGAAGGCGACGACCGGGTGGTGGTGATCGAGGGTGTGGGCATAGGCGGGCTCGCGCACCACCGACACTCCGTCGCTCGGGAGATCGACCACGAACAGGGCGTGGCGCCCGGCTGCTGGCGATTCCGACGGGCATGTTGGTCGCCCGCAGGCCGAGCTCGTCCACCCGACGGTGGAACCGTGCTGCGACCTCCTCACTCGGGCAGGCGTCCCTCGTGGGCTTCGGCGTGCTCCTCCCAGGGGATCAGCTCATCCCCGAGCGCCCTGGCCCGGGCCTGGATGGGAGGTCCTCCGTAGTCAGTAGTCAGGCCGTACATTCTCTCCCCTCCCGGGCTGAACCACCATTCAGCACTGAACCACCATTCAGCACTGAACTACCATTCAGCATAGCCGGAGTCCGCCCCGAGAGCAGACGGCTGTGCCTTGCGGGCCCACCCCGGTTGTGCTTTGCTATCGCTTGATCGAACGTTCAGTCGATCCTTGGCTACCGCCATCGGGGGACCCCGACGATGAGCACCCGCGCTGACGACAACGAGGCCGACGTCATCGGCACGACCGAGCCCACCGGAGGCGACCAAGGCGACCGGAGTGGGTACTGCCCGAGCTCCAGACAGGGGGACGAGATGCTACAGGTAGGCTTCAGCGCTACCGCTTCGGCTGCGGAAGGCCACGTCCACCGCGCTCGGAGATGCAGACGCTGGGCACCCGACACCGCTCGCACCAGGGGGACCGGCCAGGGTCGGGCCCGTCGCGCCCGGCACATCCTGGGGTCCGTGGCCCTGGCATCGGTCGGGCTGCTCCTCCTGGCGGCGTGCGGGTCGACCACCCGCCCCCCGAGCTCCTCGCCGACGAGTGCGGCCAGCGCGCCGAAGGTGACGGGCGCTCCGATCAAAGGCGGGGTCGCCAGCTACTCCAACGGGATCGGCGACGACTTCTCGTGGATGCTCCCACTGGTGAACCAGGCCAACTACGAGCCCTGGGACATCAACGTGGAGAGCGGGATGTGGCGACCCCTGTATGTCGCCGGCGGCCCGGGCAAGACCGGGATCGACTACTCCACGTCGATCGCCCAGAAGCCGGTGTACTCCCACGGCAACACCGTGGTCACCGTCGACCTCAACAAGGGTTGGACCTGGTCCGACGGCAAGCCGGTCACGACCAGCGACGTCCGCTTCTTCTTCGAGCTCGAGGCCGCCGGGGCCAAGGCGGGCAAGTACGCGCCCTACGTGCCCGGCGAGATGCCCAACGACATCGCGAGCGTGAGCTACCCGAGCGCCTACCGCTTCGTCGTGCACCTGAAGCGGGCCTACAACCCCAGCTGGTTCACCGGCAACCAGCTCACCTGGGTCTACCCGCTGCCCCGCCAGGCCTGGGACAAGACCTGCTCGACCTGCGCGGTCGGCCACGACGCGTCTACCCCCTCGGGCGCGGCCAAGGTCTTCAGCTTCCTCTACAAGCAGTCCCAGTCGCTGTCGAGCTACGCGACCAACCCGATCTGGAAGGTCGTCGACGGCCCCTGGGTGATCAAGTCCTACAACCCGACCACCTACCACACGGTCCTCGCGGCCAACTCCCACTACACCGGCCCGGGCAAGCCCCACCTCGCCGGCTACCAGATCTACAGCTTCTCCTCCAACACCGCCGAGCTGGACGCAGTGCGCTCCGGGCAGGTCGACTTCGGCTACATCCCCTTCAGCGACGTCGGCCAGATCTCGCATTTCAAGTCGAGCGGCTACAACGTCGCGGCGTGGAAGTACTTCTACAACGAGGACGTCGAGCTCGGCTACACCGGGCCGTGGAAGGCACTGGTCAGCCAGCTCTACATCCGCCAGGCCCTCCAGCACCTGGTCGACCAGCAGCTCTACGTCAAGCAGGCCCTCCACGGCTACGGACTGACCGACTACGGCATCG
>JAJZWW010000210.1 GCA_021846485.1 Actinomycetes bacterium | reverse complement strand
CCATTGACCTCCTCCCCACGGCTGAAGCCGGGGGCTTCCCGCTCCGCACCCCATTTCGGTGAGGTACTTGCCCTTCTTGGCGATGCGGCAACGAAGTACGGACCCCAGTGGGGACTACGACAGCCGCTCCCGGAGCGCCCGCTCGGCTTGCCGGCCGATCATCAGCAAGAGGAGGTCGGTCGGCACCGTGCCGACATGGTCGTCGGTGCGCTCAGGGGGGATCCAGGGCGCGGTGGGGAACGTGAGCCACGTCGAGAACTGCGGGTGGCGCTCACGAAAGCGCACCAATCCCCTGTGATGGTGCGACGCCGACGAAGCGACCTCTATCGCCAACGGTCCGTTTGGGTCGTCGTAGACGAGGTCCACTTCGTCCCTGCCGTCCCTCCAGTGAAAGAGCCGAACACCCACCTGGTCCGCCAAGCCCTTCAAGTGGCTGGCGACCATGTTCTCGATGAGCACTCCCCGCTCGCCGGGGTCGGAGAGGAACCGGTTGCCGCGCTGGAGAGCGGCGTTGCGGACGGCCCCGTCGACGAAGTACAGCTTTCGACCGCGCCGCTGGATCGAGGACTCCCTGCCGGAGTAGTTCGGCAGACGAAAGACGAGGAACGCCGCTTCGAGGTACCGGGTGTAGGCATCCACGGTGGGTTGGGTGCTCCCGAGAGTCTGAGCGATCCCCTGCGTCGAGAGGGTCCCGGTCATTTGGCCCGCGAGCACGTAGAGGAGCCGCTCAAGGGCCATCGGGTCCGACACGCCGTAGGACTGGGGGATGTCCTTGTACACCGCCCGTTCGACGGCGTCAGCTCTCAAGATCCTCTGGGACTCAAAGGCCAGCGAGTCGACGTCATCGGACGCAAGGGTCGCGATCTCGGGGAACCCGCCGGTGACCATGAGGCGGTCGCGGACGCGTTCCAACGCCGCGGCATCCCGGCGGGGCCCACCGCCGAGCGTGCCGACAGACTCTGCGAGCGTCTCACCGACACTGATGGTGGTGCCGGGCGCGGTGAGGTCGGCGTACTCGCTCAGGAGGTAGGGCGCGAGCTGTTGCTCCTCCCAGCGGCCGACGCCGCTCTCCGTCCGGCGGCGGCTCAACGCGGCGCTTGCACTGGAGGACGCCACGATGTGCACGGGCGCGTGCTCGTCGTAGAAGGTCTTGAGCCAGGTGTCCCAGTTCTCGGCGTAGACGAGCTCGTCGAGGAAGACGAAGAGGTCGTCCACGGGATCACCGGCGGCCCTGCGGACGACCGAGATCAGCTCCCCGAGGTCCAACTGGAGCAGGACCGGATGGTCCAGTCGCAAGAACCACAGCCGCTCGGGCGGTATCCCTTCTACCAGGAGGCGCCGGACCGTCTGGTACATCACCGTCGACTTGCCGACTCGACGCGGACCGAGGATCAACTGGTACCGGCGGGGGGCCGGGGCGGTCACGGCCCGCCAGAGGCTTTGTCCGAGCGGGCGTTCCACGCTCCTGGCGAGCGCCTCTGGAACAACTCCACTGGACTGCCACGGGTTTTGGCCTGCCACGACGGTCGCAACGTCGGCGAGCGACGGATTCCAGGTAGACAAAAGGTCGCCTCCTCGGAAGGGCTATTCGGAGTGTAGCATAAGCGGCGATTATGTCATAGGCTGCCGAAGCCAAAAGTAGGGCCGATAGACGTAGGTGGCCCTGGGTGTCCCGGGTGGCGAACCGGGCGAAGGTGCCGAGGCCCTCGCAGTCTTGTACGACCGCCGGTCCGGGCCATGGGTTCCCCATGACTGCCTGCGGACACCCGACCCGAACAGGTACCCCGTGCCAGAACGAGGTCACGCTCTTCACGCCCCGCTGTGCTGCGGGCCACCGTCCGTTGCGCGGCGGGGCGTACGCCCCGGCCATGGCCCCGCAGGACCTCCGCCCTGCTGTCTTCGAAGCAGAGGAGCTCGCCGGCGAAGTGGCGGAGATCGAACCCGGCGAGTACCTGCGCGACGAGCTCGAGGAACGAGGCTGGACCGAAAGGGAGCTCGCCGAGATCCTCGGCTGGCCCGTCCAGGCAGTCTCGGAGATCCTGGATGGTCGCAAGGAGATCACCCAGGAGACCGCCCTGGCTCTTGGGGAAGCGCTCGGAACGAGCGCCGAACTGTGGACCAATCTGCAGGCCGCTTTCGACGAGCGCCACGGCACGGCCGCCAAGAGCGTCCCGTCGCCGGACGCATCGCCTTCCTCGGCTGACGACGTCGACGAGCTCGTCGCATGGTTCGAGACGCCCTACGTCCGGCCCGATGCGAACCGGACCGAGCGGTCGCGCCTTTGGGCGGGTTGCGTGGCGCCGACGCCGAGGGCTGGGTGAACGGCGGCGAGGCACCGGCCCCCGCCCTCACCGCCCCGAGCGGTGGTGCCCGGCGTGGCCACGCACCAGGGCGCAGCGGGCACGGGCGACCGGCATCCAGGCACCGCAGGCTTGCTGGAGGACCGTCCCCGGTCCAACGGTCCTCGGCAGCTGGCGAGGCTGGCCGGCGGTCTCCCCAGCGACAAGATCCTCGAAGTCGAAGGTTTGCGCTTCTGTGGTAGCCGAAGGCCTGTTGCCGACTGGCTCGAACGGGTAGAAGACCGACTCGTTTGCCACGGCCCGGCGCCACAGAAGCTCTTTGGTCTGGTCGCCGACGCCGACGAGAGCGCACACGTCTTCGTATTGCTCGTACACGGCGGTGGTGCACTCGTCGGCGATGGCTTGCGCCTCGCGTTCGGAGAGTTGGAACACGGCCGCGGCACGCACGCAGTCGGCAAGACGGGAACGGCGCTCGCCATGAGGACCGAACGCCATGGCCTGTGCTGCTTCACCGGTCGAGCGTGGCTGCGGGCAGACGTCGAATGCCGGGGTGAGTGTGAGCACGCGCCCGTCCCAGAAGGCTGCGTGGTTTCGCGGGTGGTCGTCGGTGTTGCCGACGAGCACGTTCACGACGAGACGCCGGAACAACTGATGCAGCGTCTCTTTGGGATTTTCGAAATGGAGCCGGATCCTTTCGGCAAGATCGACGTAGGAGCCGTGCCGCGCGGCTATTTCGTGCAGCCCGAGGAGCGTGAGAGCGCTCAGCACGCTGCGACGCGTCCCGTCGCCGGGCCGGTCGAAACGCTCGACGAGCAGCACGTCGTGGTCAGCGACCCTCTCCAGCATGCTGGGGGCCGTCTCGACGCCGCATCGCCGAGCCAGCTCCATGCCGACCGCCTCGGCCTGCATCCAGGGGAACGTGTCCGTCGACACCGAGAACTTGGCGATGAGCTGCCGATCACCGTCAACGACCAGGACCTTGGGCCGAGCGCCGCCGACACCCGAGCTGTAAGCGAGTGCGTCGTCGAATACCTGAGGGACAGGCAACCCCCGGGCGAAGCGTTCACCTGCTTGGACAAGCTCGTCGAGCGTTGCATGCGACTCTCGCGCGACGTAGACGTCGGGAGCCTCTTGGAAGTCGAGCGCGCCGATGCGATTGGACCCGGACTCCAAGAGATAGGTGAGCAGCGGGAGGGCTGCAGTGTCTTCGGTGCCGTCGCGGAGATGGCGACGGAGAATGACGCGCATGCCCCACGAATCCGGTGCGGCGTCTCGGATGACCCCGTGGGCGTCGAGACCGATGGGAGGACGCTGCGGCCCGGATCGGAGGGGGAGCTCGGGCTCGAGAGGGATCGCGTCAGAGCGACCCAGGTACGACCGGCCGTAGGTGAACCGCAGCTCTTCTGCGACTTGGTCGACCCGTCCCGCAACCACCGGGTCGACAGCACCTGGTAGCCACGTCCACACGTATGCGGCCTCAGAAGTCATCGCTCACCTCCTGCGCCGGCGCGTGAATACGAGCCGGCAGCAAGGCAAGCTCGCGCTCACCTCGAGCGACCAGCTCGGAGAGCTCCTTGCGTTCGGCGCCGAAGAGGGGCACCGAGAGCACCGAGGCCACTTCGAAGTACAAGCCGATGGCGACGTTGGGGTCGCCGCGTTCGATGCGCCGGAGAGTCACCCGCGTGGTGCCCGCCCGCTCAGCGATCTCCTGGGCCGTCCGGCGCTGGCGGCGTCGGCCCGCGGCGAGCTGAAGCCCCAGCAGCCGGGCGGCGTCGGTCGTCTGCGAGAGGAACTGGCGCTCCATACCAACAGGATACCCTATTATCCGCAACAGCGGTACTGGATAGTCGAGTATCCATCCAAGTGGTTCGAGGAACCCGTTGAGCAGCTCCACCGCCGCCCTCGCCGCCCCGAGCGCTGGTGCCCGGCGTGGCCACGCACCAAGGCGCAGCGGGCCCGGGCGACCGGCATCCAGGCGGTGGGGGAGGCGGCGCCGGGCTGACCTCGCCGGCCCTTTCCCGTCCGCCTCAAGCGGCGAGGGCGAGCTCCAAGAGCCCCCGGAACGCCACCGCCGGCATGGCCCCCTTGGCTTGGTTGCACGGATGGCAGGCAGCGACGAGATTGCCGAGCTCGTTCGAGCCGCCCCGGCTGCGGGGGACGACGTGGTCGACGGTCGCCTACCCACCTCCCCTCCGCCCCGTCGGCGAGCCGTCCGCCCCGGCGGCACAGCTGCGTCACCCGAAGATGTCTGCAGCGGTGATGCACAACGTCGTAGGCGCTGCGCCGTGCACGATTTCTCGCGCCGCGACCGCCAGCCGGAGAGGTTCTCGGGTCGCTGGGAGTGCCGAAGATTTGCGAATGAGCGCAGTTTCGATGGTGCGGGCGGCGACCGACCGCGTCCACTTTGCTTCTCCAACCAAGACGGCTGCGCGATCCCGACCGGCGAGTGCAACGGCGTCGATCTCATCTCGGCCTCCTGACCAGAACGGACCGATGGCCACGACGTCGTCGAGCTCGCCCTCTGCTGCCAACCGGCGAAGGTGCTGGCGGAACGCGTCTTCGTACCGGGGCCCAAGGAAATCGTCAAGCGAGGAGGTGAGGACCGGGAGAATCGACGTCCCAAGTCCGCGTTCGATCTCCGAGCGATAGCGATCGACGAGCCCGAGCCAGAAGGCGAGGAAGTTGTCGGCAATTCGGTACACGGCCCGCCGGCTTCCCTTGGATTTTTCGGTCACCGGGACCAGGCGTTCAACGAGCCGCAGCTCTTCGAGGCGATCGAGCACGCGGCTGGGGTCCGTGCGGACTGCGTCCTGGACTTCGGAGAACTTCGTGCGGCCGGACGCCACTACGGCGAGGACCTTTCCGGCAAGTCCTTGGGCGTCGCCTTCGGTCGCAAGCACGAGTTGTCCCTCCGAAAGGAGGCGCCCCGCCGGTCGGCACACCAGTTCAGCGAGATTGTCTTCGAGGGAGGCACTCTGGTTCCACCACGATAGGTACAGAGGAACGCCGCCCACGATGCCCCACACGGCCGCTCGATCGCTCGGGCTCAGCTTGGGCAACATCAAGCCGGCCTCGTGTGGCGAGAAGGGGTGCACTGGCAGGCGGATGCCGAAGCGGCCGAAGAGCGGACGTCGCTCCTCGGCGATCGCTTCCATGGTGCGCACAGCGGAGCCGCACAGCATCAGTCGCAACGGAGAGGGGCGTCCGAGCCGCCCCGTAAGTGAACGCAGGACGCTCTCGAGCTCCGGTGAGGAGTCGAGCAGCTCGGGAAACTCGTCCAAGACGATGAGGACTGGAGAAGCGTGTCCGGCCGAAGCGAGCGCGTCGAACGCCTCGTCCCAGCTGCGGTAGGGACGTTCGACGAGGTCTCGGGTCCCGGCGAGCCCCGCTCTGCCCACCTCTGCAGAGAAGAGCTGGAGCTCGAGTTCGGCAGGACGGGCACCTCCGGTGTGCGTGACCGCTGAGCGGGATTCGGCGAACCGACCGAGCAGCCAGCTCTTGCCGACTCGTCGTCTGCCCCAGACGAGGCCAAGTGGTTCGCCAGATGCCCACCATCGTTCGAGCTCGGCGAGCTCAGTGCTGCGGTTGACGAACATCTCGATAACCTACCACGGCAGTAGGCTACGTCAATATAGGCTACCTCGCTACGGTCTCGTGGCCGGCCCCCCCCGCCGCTCCGCTGCCGTCGCCCACCACGCACAGCTGCGGGCGGAACGAACAGCGCTGCGGTGACCGGATTGCGAGCGCAAGCCGTTGACCTCCTCCCCACGGCTGAAGCCGGGGGATTCCGACGTGTCTCCCTGGCTGTCTCACCGGGGGCATCAAGCCGCCTCC
>JAJZWW010000209.1 GCA_021846485.1 Actinomycetes bacterium | reverse complement strand
CCCGACGAGCTGGAGCAGCCACTCGTGGGCCATGAAGTAGGTGACGTCCGCGATGGTGGTCGTGCGGGGGGCGAACCAGGGGACGAGGTAGGCCTCGACGATGCGCCGGACCCGCTCGGCGCGTTCGGGGCCGCCGCGGCGCAGGTCCTCGTAGGCGGCGGCCATCCAGGCGTTCGCGACCGAGGCGATATCGGGGCGGATCACCGGTGCTGCCTCGGCGCGCCGTCCGGCCCCGGGTGCGGTTGGGTTCCGGCGGACCGGGTCGGGGATCGACCGGCCGGCCCGGGTGGCCGCGACGGCCTGGGCGAGCCAGATCCGGGCCTCGGCTTCGGTGGCGAAGCGCTCCTCTCGTCGGCGGATGGCGCCGTGTTGCTCGGGGATGCTGGCGCACCATCCCCCTTGGCGGCGGCGGATCGACCCGGCGAGCGGCCGGCTCATCAGCTCGCCTTCTTTGCCAGCGTGTCGGTGGCGAGCTGGCGCAAGAAGGCCAGTTCGTCGTCCTGGCGGGCGACGAGGTCCTCCAAGCCGGCGATGCGGGCCTCGGCGCGGGCCAGCTCCATGCTGGTTGGCGGTGCACCGGCGCGCTCGGATTCTGCTGGCGCCCGGGCGGGCGCGTCGGGGATCGCCGCGGTGGCGGGGTCGTAGAGGTCGGCGACGACGAGGTCGACGATCGGGATCATCCACGTGTGACCGTCGAGGCGGGCGTGAGGGAGCCGGCCGGCCTGGCGGGTCCGGACGATGGTGTCCTTGCTGCACCGGGCGAGGTCGGCCGCCTCCCGTTGGGTGACGAAGCGGTCCATGCCCGGCCCGGCGGCGCGCTCGATGCTGCGGCGCAGCGCAGTGGTCGGCCGGGTCACCGGCGCGCTTCCGGTGTGGGTCTGGTCGTGGTCATCGTCGCTCGTCTTGCTCCTCGTTCTCTTCTGGTTCGCCTTCTGCTAGTTCGCCTTCTGCTGGCTCGTGCTCTCCTGGGCGAGTCCTCAATAGGAGGAGGCCTCAACCCCGAGCGAGAAGTCAAGGCCCCGGCCATTCCCGACCGGAGGTCACCCGGGGTGGCCCTGACCGCCACGATCGACACCGCCTTCACCACCACGGCCCGGCGAGCGGTGCCCCCACAGGGCCGGCTGGCTCCACCGGCCGCGGTGTTGCTCCAGGTGCCTACGCTCATGCCGCGAGCCTGTGAGGTTCGGCGTGGCTCCTGCGCTGGTCGCCGAGATCTCGGGGTTCTCGAAGAGACCTGATCGACGCTGAACCCGAGACGGCCGGAGGGTTTCTGAACACGAGCAGGTCCTCGTGGGCGATGACGAGGCGGGGGATGCCGCGGGCGCGGGCCTTGCGGACCGCTTCGAGGGCGAAGAACGAGGTCCGTGGCACGAGCCCCTCGCCGCGCAAGCCGGTGAGGAGGGCGACGTTGCGCTCGTAGAGGACGAGCCCGGCGTCCTCGCCGACCCCTACGAGCCGGCCGGGCAGGTCGATGAGCCGGCCGTCGTGCCACCACGGCCGCACGGTCATGGCCACGTACCCGCCGGGGCGGAGCAGCTGGCGACAGCCGCTGAGGATCGTGCGCATCGCCTCCAAGAGCCCGGTGAGGCCGATGTGGGCGAGGTTGGCCGGGTCGGTCGAGTACCGGTCGTGGGACTTGGCGATGCCCTGGCCGGGTCGGGCGGTGACCCGGCCGTGCAGCGACGGCCCATAGGGCGGGGAGGTGAGCACGAGGGCGACGAGGCCGCGGATAGCGGGGTCGAGAACACCGGGGAGGTGGCGGGCATCCCCGCAGACCACCTCGCCGTGTCCCGTCGCGCCTTGGCCGCGGGCGTAGGCGATGTTCGCCCGAGCAAGCTCGGCCCAGTTCTCCTCGTACTCGACGCCGATGGCGTCACGGCCGAGGTGGACGGCCTCGACCAGGGTGGAGCCGATCCCGGCCATCGGGTCACAGACGAGGTCGCCGGGTGCGCTATAGGTGGCGATGGCGCGCGCGGCGATGGTGGGGAGCATCTTGGCCGGGTGATGCCCGGAGATCTCCACATAGCGCCCGGCGCGCTGCGCTCTGGCGTTGCGCTGGGCGGTGGGCCACACCGAGAGGGGGATGTCAGCGGGCATCGGCGATCTCCTTCAAGGTCGTTGCTGGGCGGCTGAAAACGGTGACGTCCTCGTGGGCGACGAGATGGGCGGGTTCGCCGCGCTCTCGGGCGTGGCGGACCTGGACGGTCTGCCAATACGACGGGCGCGCCACGAGGTCGCCGTCGCGGATCGCCGCGTGCAGGGCGATGACGTGGCCGAGGTAGGCGAACCCGGCTTGGGTGGCAAGGGTGACGGTGAGCCCGGCGAGGTCCAACGTGCGGCCCTTTCGCCGGGTGTTCTTGGTCACCACCACGAGGCGCCCACCGGGGCGCAGCACGGCGTGGCACGCCGCGTAGACCTCGGCCATAGCCGACGCATAGGCGGGACCGCGGGCATGGCCGAGGTTGGCGCGGTCGGTCGAGTAGTTGAGGGTGTCGGGCGGGCACAGCCGCCCGCCGGCGAGCCAGGCCTGCTTGTCGATCATCCCGGCGTCGCACGCGTACGGCGGCGAGGTGACGACGAGGTCGACCCGGCCACAGAGGTCTCCGAGGATCGCAGGCAGGTCCCGGGCGTCGCCCCGGCGGATCTCCGCGAGGTCTCGGCGTCCGCCTTCGAGCATGTGGTCGAGGTTGGCGGCAGCCAGGCGCACCCAGCGGGCTTCGAGCTCGACCCCGACGGCGCGCCGCTCCAGGAGGGCGGCCTCGGCGAGGGTGGTGCCGATGCCTGCCAAGGGGTCGACAACCAGGGCGCCGGGCTCGCAGTACTCCGCGATGATCCGCCGGGCGAGCTCGGGGAGCATCTTTCCGGGGTGCCGTGCGCACTCGGGCAGGTAGCGCCCGGCCCGTTGCCACTGGGCGGTCCTCTGGGCGACGGGCCAGACGGCGAGCGGTACGCCCTCGGGGGAACGTGGCTGGGTGGAACGTGGTGGGGTGGTAGGCGGCTGGGGGGTGGTGATCGTGGTCATGGGCGGCCCACGACCGGACAAGCGTCACCTATAGAACAAGGGTCCGGGCCCTCTTTTTGGACATCGGATCTCGAGAATTGCTCGTCATTGTCCTTCCGGCGCCGCGGACCGCCGGGCTCGTCTTTGGCCTTGAGCTGGCCGCCCGAGTGGAGGTAGGTCCTTTGAGACCGAAGCGAGCCACGAAGGAGCCATCATGGGAGCACCGGAGCAGATCACCGACACTGACATCACCGATGCACTGACCGCCCTCCCCGACATCACCGCCGCCGAGGTCGCAGGCGCGCTCGGGATCGGCCGCTCGACTGCCGCCAAGCGCCTGGCACGCCTCGAAGCCGCCGGCACCATCCGGCGCAGCCCCGGTGGGCGCTCGGGTGGGGCGAGGGTCGCCGACCGCTGGTCGCTCGCCACCCCCTCCCCCGCGACCCGTCAGTCGGAGGGAGCGACGAGCGAGGAGCCGGCCGCCATTCCGGGCGAGGCTGGGTCTCCTCCCAAGCCCGACCCGACCGCCCCCGGGACCGGCAGGGAAACCCGATCCGAGCCGGCGGGCGACGCCAGCGGGCGGCTCGCCCCCGGCGCGCTCGGCGCCTTGGTGGCTGAGTACCTGGCGGCCCGGCCCGGGCAGTCCTTCGGGCCGTCCGGGATCGGCAAGGCCCTCGGGCGCTCGGCCGGCGCGGTGTCCAATGCCCTCTCGACCATGGCGGCGGCCGGCGAGGTCCAGCTGGTGGCCGAGCGGCCACGGCGCTACCGGATCGCGCGGTAGCACACGCCCGTTTCGGGGCACCGTGGCCAGCAGTCCGGGCCGCCCGACACGCTGGCGTGAGGGACTACCCCGCGGCGAAAGGTGAGCGGGGTAGTCGAGCACCCCGAAGTGAGGTAGTCGCCCCGACGGCGAACCCCGCGGCCGCAACGAGGTACTCGGAAAGAAATGTTCGCGGCGCCGAGCGTGCCAGTACCCCGCGGCGTGCCCCGCTCGCGGGGTACGACTACCCCGCGGCGCTG
This sequence comes from Actinomycetes bacterium, assembly GCA_021846485.1. GTDB lineage: Bacteria > Actinomycetota > Acidimicrobiia > Acidimicrobiales > Palsa-688 > JAKAQB01. Next base: position 2,118 of record JAJZWW010000209.1, on the reverse strand, counting down.
AGCTGGGAGAACACACTGGCGAGCTTCGAGCACCCCGCGACTACCCCGCTCCGCGCCCGTCGCGGGGTAGTCGGCGGGCGGGGTCGATCCGGGGTAAAAGCGGGGTACCCCGCATGGCGCGATGGCGGCTCCCAACCAAAGGAGCCAGCCATGCCGTCTCGACGCGAACTCACCGACTCGCCGTTCGACACCTTGGAGAAGACCTTCGATCTTCTCGTGACCGGCCCCCGCCCGCTCGCCCTCGACGGCACGACCATCTCGGGCCTCCCCGACCGGGCGGTCCCCCTCGGCGAGCTGAAGGCGATGCTCCTGCACCCCTCCATGAGCTTCGCGGTCCGGGACCGGGTCGTCGACGTCCTCGTCGCCCGGGCAAAGGCCGAGGGCGGCGCCTGGAGCGTCGGGCTGGCGGGGGTCCTCCTGCCCGGGCTGCGCCGCGCCGTCTGGCCGCTCGTCCAGTCCTGCCCCGACAAGGCCGACGACATCGAAGCCGAGACCCTCGCCGCGTTCTTGGCCGCCGTCGCCCGCTGCCAACCGGGCCGGGCTCGCCTGGCGGCACGGTTGTGCTGGCTGGCCCGGATCGGCGCTACCCGGCTGTTGCGCAGCGAGCTGGCCGAGGTGGGCCGGCCTGCCGGCGACCTGGTGTCGGCCGCCCCGCCCCGGCCGTGGCGCCACCCCGACTTCGTGCTCGACCACGCGGTGCGTGCCAAGGTACTCACGGACCACGAGGCCGAGCTGATCGGGGCGACCCGCATCGCCGATTCCTCGATCGACGACGTCGCCCGAGAGCTCGGCATCGGCTACTGGGCGTGTGTGAAGCGCCGGGAACGAGCCGAGCAAAAGCTCGTCGCCTGGCTCCTCTCCCCCACATATTCCTCGATCGAGATTGTCCAAAAAAGGGCCGAAACCCCTTGTTCTTCTAGTGGGAGTCGTCCCCGGCCGGACCGGAGAACGGACCGGCGACCGGCCAAGCGTCGCTCGAGCCCACCACCAAGGAGGTGAGAGTGCCCAACCCGGCCCGACCGGCCCGCCGCGGCGACCCCCAAACCCCATCCCGGCAGAGCGCCCGGGCGCCGACCAAGGAGGCCGCCACGACACATCGCATCCACGCACAACCCACCCCCCCAGCGCCCGGTACCGCACAGGACGGCACAGGATTGGACGGCAGAGGCCAGGCCACCGGAGATCCGGCTCCTCGGCGGGCCGCCAGGGTCACCCCCGCCGCAGTCCACAGGCGCGGCCGACGACCCGGGCGACAGATAGTGAGACGGCTGGTCGCGTCCGGACTCCTCGCCGGTGCCCTCATCGTCGTGGCCGCCTCGCCCGCGTACGCGGCCGGCGGCGGCACCCAGACCTTGAGCGGGCTGATCTCGAACCTCACCACCTGGATCGTCGGGATCCTGGCCGGGGTCGCGACGCTGTTCCTCACCATCGGCGGCCTGCGCTACCTGACCGCCGGCGGGGATCCCGGGCAGGTCGAGAAGGCGAAGACCGCCCTCAAGTCCGCGGCTGTCGGCTACGCGCTCGCCGTCCTGGCCCCGCTCATCGTGTCCATCCTCGCCTCCCTCGTCGGCGGCGGCTGATGCGACTCCTCCCCGCCTGGCGACCCCGGCACCCGCTCCGCCTCGCCGCCGGCGTCGTGTTCGCCGTCTTGGCCCTCGGCACCGCCGGGCATCACATGGCGTCCTCCGGCCATGGCAGGGCTGCGGCGAGCGATAGGGCAGTCGTGCTCACCGCCGCTCGCACTGGTTCGCCGACGCCAACCAGCCCGAGCGCGCCCGCAGCCGCTGCGACGACCGGGGCAACGACCCCGAGCTCAGAGACGTCGACCTCGGGGACGGGTGGCTCCACCACATCAGGCTCCACCACATCAGGCTCCGCGACATCGGGCTCTGCGACATCAGGCGCGGGGACGGGCGGTGAGGGCCCACCACCGATCCAGGTCGGCCCTGCCGGCACAACCACCCCCACCACGCCGGCGTCGGGGAGCGGGGGCACGGTGGGCGGCGGTACCCAGCCCTCGCCGGGGCTGTTCGACATCACCGGCCACATCGAAGCCGCCATCGACGACTGGTTCAGAAGCCTCGTCACCGACGCGCTCGACCCGGTCCTCACCCTGCT
>JAJZWW010000208.1 GCA_021846485.1 Actinomycetes bacterium | reverse complement strand
CCAGGACTTCGCCGCCCTCGCCGAGGACGAGCTGCAGGCCCTCCGGGCGCTCACGGCGCGCCTCGCCTTCGCCACCCCGCCCCGCCCGAGCCGCCGCCGCACCCCGGCCGGGCGCGGCGACGAGCTCGACGTGCGGGCCACGCTCCGGGCGGCGCGGCGCACCGGCGGTCTCCCGCTCCGGCCCGTGCGGCGACGCCGGCGCACCCGTCCCCGACGCCTGGTGCTGCTCTGCGACGTGTCGGGCTCGATGGAGCCGTACTCGCGCCCCTACCTGTGGCTGCTGCTCGGAGGGGTCGGGGGGGCGAGAGCGGAGGCGTTCGTCTTCGCGACCCGCCTCACCCGGGTGACCGCCGCGCTGCGCCACCGCCACCCCGACGCCGCCCTGGAGCGGGCGGGACGCGCGGCCCCGGACTGGTCGGGCGGCACCCGCCTCGGCAATGCGCTACGGAGCTTCAACGACGAGCACGGACGGAGGGGCCTGGCCCGGGGAGCGGTGGTGGTGATCCTCTCCGACGGCTGGGACCGGGGCGACCCCGCCCTGTTGTCCCGGGAGATGGAGCGGCTCCACCGCCTGGCCCACCGGGTGGTATGGGTCAACCCCCGTAAGTCCCACCCCGGCTACGCGCCACTCACCCGGGGAATGGCCGCCGCCCTCCCCCACCTCGACGCCTTCCTCCCGGGCCAGGACCTCGCCGCGTTCGAAGAGGTCCTCGCGGTCATCGCCGAGGACCGCTGAGCCGAAGTCGTGGCGGAGCGAGGCGAACAGGGCGGCGGCGGGCGGGCGGACCCGCCCGGGCCACGGCTCTCTTCGCATTCTGCGCCTACGCTCATCGGTTCCTCAGCAACCGGTTGGATGATCGGTCCATGAGCACTCCATCGACCCCAGCCACCGACCAGGCCGGAAGGCCACCGTGGCGAAGGCGCACGGGCCGCACCACCCGCCTGGCCCTGATCGGAGGCCTGGCCGCCGGCGTCGGGTTCGCCACGGTCACCGGCGTCGCCGCCGCGTCGGGGAGCACCTCTTCGGGGTCACCGGCTCTCGCGTCGGCCACCAGCTCGGCGCGGAGCGCTACCCACCACGGTCGGGGCGGACCGTTCGGTCGGGGCGGACCGTTCGGTCCGGGCGGTCCCTTCGGGCATCGAGGTGAGGGGACGATCACTGCCGTCACCCCCGACGGCAACGGCACCTCCACCCTCACGCTGCGCACGATGAAAGGCACCCGGAGCGTGGTGACCACCGCCGGGGCGGCCGTCACCGGGCCGAACTTCCAGCCCACGACCCTGTCGTCGAGCGATGTGGGCCAGGTGGTGCGGGTGAGGGGCGAGGGACCGCCAGACGCGAGCTCCCGGAGCTCGAAGACCGTCCGGATCTCCCGCGTCCACTTCGTCGACCCGTCCGTGGTCGGCCGGATCATCGCGGTCGACGCCAGCGGCTACACCCTGGTTGGCCGGGACGGCCAGGAGATCACCGTCGCCACGACCTCCGGCACCACCCGCTACGTGACCGGTGCTCACGACGGTCGACCGACCACCACGACTACCGCCCCGACCTACGCAAGAGGCGACGTGATCTTCGCTTCGGGGGTCGAGACGACCACCGGCACCCAGTCGGCGACCTCGGCGACAACCAACCTCGACGCAGTGCTCGTCGGAAGGGCTCCTGCCCGGCTCGGCCGGATGCACCCCTGGGACGGTCAGCGGGGCCAGCGCGTAGCCCGGTAGGCCCGGGCAGGTCGGCGGCGGTCGGGACCTCCGTAGAGAGGTTCAGCTCCTCAGGAGGCCCCTCCGCCGGCGACGGTGACCGCCTCGCCGTTGACCCCGCCGGCTGCTTCCGAGGCAAGGAAGGCGACGGTGGAAGCGACCTCCTCGGGGGTGACCACCCGGCCGCTCGGGTAGAGCGCCGCTCGCCGCTCCCACACCTGCTCGACGGTGATCCCCGCGGCAGCGGCGTCCCGGGCCGCGGAACGCTCGGCCATCTCGGTCCGCACCCACCCGGGGAGCACGGCGTTGGCGGTCACGCCGTGGCGGGCCAGGTCGACCGCCACCGACCGGGTCAGCCCGAGCAACCCGGCCTTGCTCGCGCAGTAGGCCGCGCTGTCGGGCTCCCCGTGCAGCGCGGAGATCGACGACACCGTGACCACCCGGCCCCACCCGCCGGCGACCATGTCCGGGGCGCACAGCCGGGTCAGCTCGAACGGGGCGTCCAGGTCGAGGGCGACGATCTCCCGCCACCGGAGCGGGTCGAGCTCGAGCACCGAGGCGTCGGCGGCGGAGCCGACAGCGGCGTTGTTGACCAGCACCTCGACCGGGCCGAGCCGGCGGCGGGTAGCCTCCACCGCTTCGGCGCAGCCCTCCGGGGAGGCGACGGAGACGGCGTGGTAGGCGGCTCCGGTCTCGTCGGCCAGCCGCTCCAGGCGCTCCGCCCGCCGGGCGACCGCCATGACCGCCAAGCCCCGCCGGCACAGCTCCACGACCACCGCCCGACCTATCCCGCTGCTCGCCCCGGTGACCAGGGCCACCCGATCGGCCACCTGCCCTCCCTGCCTCGATCGGCCGCAACCGGCCCCCCGCAGCGGTGGGGCCGCCGGAGGCTACCAGCCACCCCGTCCGGCCTGTCCCGGCTCACCCGCCTGCCGCCACCGCCTCCCCCATGCGCTGCAGCGCCTCGGTGAGCACCGACGCGGAGGTGGCGAAGTTGAGCCGGACGCAGCGCTCCCCCCCGGAACCGAACGCCGGACCCGAGCTGAGCAGCACCGCCGCCCGGTCGAGGAACCACGCCGCCGCGCCCACCCGGGCGCTCGCGTCGCCCCGGGCGGCCTCCGCGGCCGCCTCCACCCCGCGCGGCCCGGAGCTGACCCCGGGCGGCAGGCCGGCGCAGTCGAGCCAGGCCAGGTAGGTCGCCTCGGGTGGCCTCCAGGCGATCCCCGGCAGGTGCTCGGCGAGCAGCCCGCCGAGCAGCCGGCGGTTGCGGTCGAGCCCGACGAGCACCTCGTCGAGCCACGCCCCCCCGTGACGGAGGGCGGCGGTGTGGGCGAGCACCCCCAGGTGGCTCGGTCCGTGCCCCACCTCCTCGGGCAGGCGGGCGAGGTCGCCGACGGCGTCGGGGCCGGCAAAGGCCAGTGCCGCCTTCAGCCCGGGAAGGTTCCACGCCTTCGAAGCCGAGACCAAGGCGAAGCCCCGCTCGGCGCCGGGTACCCCGAGGTAGGGGGAGAAGCTCGCCCCGGGCAGCACGAGGGGGGCGTGGATCTCGTCGGAGATCACCCGCACCCCGGTCGTCTCGGCGAGGCCCGCGAGCTCCGCGAGCTCCTCGGCGGTGTGCACCGTGCCGGTCGGGTTGTGGGGATTGCTCAGGAGAAAGGCGGCCGGACCGGAGGCTCCCGCCCGTTCCAGCGCCGGGCCAAGCGCTGCGAGGTCGAGGCGGCCACCCGGGCCGAGGGGGACCTCCAGCACCCGCCGGTCACGGTGCTCGGCGAAGGCGTAGAAGGGCGGGTACACCGGTGGGGTCACCACCACTGTGGAGCCCGGGCGGGTGACGAGCGCGAGCAGCTCGACGGCGCCGAGCATGACGTCGGGCACCAGCGCGCTGCGCGCCGGGTCGAAGGCCGCGCACCCCCACCGCTGCCGGGAGAAGTCGTCGAGCGCCTCGGCGTACCCCGCTCCCCACGCGTAGCCGGTGTCGCCGAGGCCGAGCGCCGCCCCGATCGCCTCGGTCACCGCCGGCGCCGGCATGACGTCCATCTCGGCGACCCACAGGGGGAGCACCCCGGGGTCCACGGCCCGCCACTTCAGGCTGGTCCGGAGCCGCAGGGTCTCGAGCGGGACGTCGAAGGGGTGCCGGTCGACCACCCCGGGCACGCTATGCGGATCAGGCGCCCGGCGCCGGCGCCCGAGCGGGGGCCAGCGGCTCCCTCAGGTCCAGAGCGGGCAAGTCGCCTGCAGCGGGCTCGTGGTCTGGTCCGGCGACCGTGACCCGGTCGCGGCCGGCCCGCTTCGACCGGTAGAGGGCAGCGTCTGCCGCCCGGACGAGCCCGGCAGCGTCCTCACCCGGCCCGAGGGTGGCGACACCCGCCGAGACGGTGAGGCCGCCCAGCTCGGGATGGGAGGACACCGCCGCGCGAGCCGCCTCGGCCACCCGGAAGGCGCCGTCCACCCCGCACGACGGCAGCACCAGGGCAAACTCCTCGCCCCCGTAGCGAGCCGCCGTGTCGCTGGCCCGGACCGCGCCCGCCAGCACCCGGCCCACGACGCGCAGCACCTCGTCGCCTGCCTGGTGGCCCCGCTCGTCGTTGACCCGCTTGAAGTGGTCGACGTCGACCACCACCAGGCTGAGCGGCCCCTGTCCCCGCCGGGACCGGTCGACCTCGGCGGCCAGGGTCGCGTCCAGTGCCCGGCGGTTGGCCAGGCCGGTGAGCCCGTCGACGCGAGCCAGCCGCTCCCGCTCGGCGAGCAGGCGGGCGTTGCGCAGCACAAGGGTGGCGTGGGCGCTGAACTGGCTCAGCGCGGCGACGGTGCGCCGCGAGGGACCGGCAGGGCCGGGCGCAGAGACGGCGACGACCCCGCGGTGGCCCCCGTCGGGCCCGAGGGGTAGCACCACCACCCGGCGCGCCGCCGGCAGGACCCCGGCGAGCACGCCGGCGGTCGGCAGGTGGGTGACCAGCACCGGAGACCGGGTGGACCACACCTCGGCGCTGACCTCGTCGCTCCACCCCGGCTGGAGGCCGCACGACAGGCCCTCCACGGGCCGGCGCGCCCGCCTGCCGGCCACCCCCCGGGTCTCGACGTGCTCCTCGTCGTCCCAGATGGCCACCGCCCGGTCGATCTCGAAGGCGTCCTCCAGGGCGGCCAGCAGGCCCCCCAGGACGTCCCCGCTCGGGGGTAGCGCCTCGAGCCGGGCGGCCATCGCCGTCAGGGATGCCAGTTCCCGCTTGGCCCGCCGGAGCTCCCGCTCGTTGACCGCGGAGAACCACCCGGCGCAGGCGAGAAGCGTCCACAGCCCGCCGACGGCGAGAGCGGTGCCCGCAGCGGGGGCGACCCCCGCCGGCGCCCTGGCGGCGGCGAGGCGGTCGGCGAGCCACGGGGCACGGGCGCCGACGAGCACCGCAGTGTCCCAGAGGGCCACCCGGACGCCGTTTCGCACGCTCGCGAGGAGGGTCACCGCGACGAGGTCGACCGCGAAGGCGAGGACCGTCGGGCGGATCGCGCCGCCAGCAGGGACGAGGACCCACGCCAGCCAGAGGACGTCGAAGGGGATGAGGACGCGGTGGAGGGGCAGTCGGGTCGCGGTACGGAACCGGGCGACGACCTCGGCGAGGCCGGCGACCGCCAGGTAGGCGAGCCCGGAGGACACGGCGAGCCCGGGCGGCGCCGCCAGCTCTGCGGGCACGGTGGCGGCAACGGTCGCCACCGCGGCCACCAGTGCCGCGCGCAGGACCAGCAACAGGCCGAGGCGCTCGTCGAGGCTGGTGAGGTCGACCGCGCTCAGGGGCGGCACCCGCCTCACGGCTCCCCCACGTCCTCGTCGCGCCGCCGCCGAGCCAGGGACAGCCGCGGGTCCCGGCGGTCCACGACCGCCTGGGTGACACCGAAGAGGGCCAGGAGCAACCCGGCGACCCACGGGAGGTCGTGATGGACCACCTGGCGGACGCTGCCCCGGTACAAGAACGGGGGCAGCGGAGGCGGCAACAGCAAGGCCTCGGCCGGCAGGCGGCGAGACGGCACCCGGTGGGCCCGGGACGGGGCGTGCCGTCGGTCGCCCACCGCCCGACGAGCGGAGTGGCGGCGGCCGCCGACGGGACCGGCCGTCCGGCGGGTCGGCTCGGAGCGCACCACCAGCGCGACCGTCGACCCTGAGGTGCCCAGGCTGGGCTTGCGGATCACAGAGCGGGACGAAGCGGTGCCCGGCGGCCTGGGGGCACCCGGGGAGCGACGCGCCTTGGGCAGGATGGGCAACGCTGACGACGGCGAGCGCGCCGTCCCCGGCTTCGGGGACTTCGCCGGCTGGCCCGGCTGGGACTTCGGCGGCTTCGGGGACTTCGCCGACTGGCCCGGTCGGGACTTTTTCGGTGGCTTCGGGGACTTCGCCGGCTGGCCCGGCTGGGACTTCGGCGGCTTCGGGGACTTCGCCGGCTTGCCCGGTCGGGATCTCGGGGATCTCGGCCCAGCGGGCCCCCG
>JAJZWW010000207.1 GCA_021846485.1 Actinomycetes bacterium | reverse complement strand
GTGGCCAAGCGCCAGGCGATCACCAACCCGGACCGCACGATCCGCTCGGTCAAGCGCCACATGGGTGACAACTCCTGGCGCATCGACATCGACGGCAAGAAGTACACCGCCCAGGAGATCTCCGCCCGGATCCTGCAGAAGCTCAAGCGCGACGCCGAGGGGTACCTCGGCGACACGGTCACCCAGGCGGTGATCACCGTCCCGGCCTACTTCGACGACGCCCAGCGCACCGCGACCAAGGAAGCCGGCCAGATCGCCGGGCTGGAGGTGCTGCGGATCATCAACGAGCCCACCGCGGCGGCCCTCGCCTACGGCCTGGACAAGGAGGAGGACCAGACGGTCCTCGTGTTCGACCTGGGCGGCGGCACCTTCGACGTGTCGGTGCTCGAGATCTCCGACGGGATCTTCCAGGTGAAGTCCACCAGCGGCAACACCCACCTCGGGGGTGACGACTGGGACCAGCGGGTGATCGACTGGCTGGTCAAGACCTTCAAGGACACCGAGGGCGTCGACCTGGCCAACGACAAGATGGCCGTCCAGCGGCTGAAGGAGGCCGCCGAGAAGGCCAAGATCGAGCTGTCCTCGGTGCAGGAGACGACGATCAACCTGCCGTTCATCACCGCCACCAGCGAGGGCCCCAAGCACCTGGACCTGAAGCTCTCCCGGGCGAAGTTCCAGGAGCTGACCGCCGACCTGGTCGACGCCTGCCGGGGGCCCTTCGAGCAGGCCATCAAGGACGCGGGGCTGACCAAGGACAAGATCGACCACGTGGTGCTGGTCGGCGGCTCGACGCGGATGCCCGCGGTCCAGGACCTGGTGCAGGGCCTCACCGGCAAGGAGCCCCACAAGGGGGTCAACCCCGACGAGGTGGTCGCGGTCGGCGCGGCCATCCAGGCCGGAGTCCTGAAGGGCGAGGTCAAAGACGTCCTCCTGCTCGACGTCACCCCCCTGTCGCTCGGCATCGAGACCAAGGGCGGGGTGATGACCAAGCTGATCGAGCGCAACACCACGATCCCGACCAAGCGGTCCGAGACCTTCACCACCGCCGAGGACGGCCAGCCGTCGGTGGAGATCCACGTCCTGCAGGGCGAGCGGGAGATGGCGATGTACAACAAGACGCTCGGCAAGTTCCAGCTCGTCGACCTGCCGCCGGCGCCTCGCGGCGTCCCCCAGATCGAGGTCACCTTCGACATCGACGCCAACGGGATCGTGCACGTGTCGGCCAAGGACCGGGCGACGGGCAAGGAGCAGTCGATGACGATCACCGGTCAGAGCTCGCTCGCCAAGGACGACATCGAGCGGATGGTCCGCGACGCCGAGGCCCACGCGGCCGACGACCGCCGCCGGCGCGAGGAGGCAGAGGTCCGCAACCAGGCCGACAGCTTGGTGTACCAGACCGAGAAGATGCTGAAGGACCAGGCGTCCTCCTTCACCGGCTCGGAGAAGGAGACCGTCGAAGCCGACCTCGGGACGCTGAAGGAGGTCCTGGCGGGCAGTGACCTCGACGCGGTGAAGTCGGCGACCGAGAAGCTGGCCGCCGGCGTGCAGGAGCTCGGCAAGAAGCTCTACGAGGCGGCTGCGACCAGCTCCTCCGACGGGGCCGCGAACAACGGGGCTGGCTCGACCACCCCGCCCACCGACGACGAGGTGGTCGACGCCGAGATCGTCGACGAGGGCCAGGGATCGTGAGCGGCGAGCCCCTCCAGCCCGTCGAGGAGGTCCCCGAGGAGGTCCCCGCAGGGTCCGCCGACCCGCCCGGCCAACCTGCCGGCGACAGCCCCCCTGCGGGCGGCCCCCCTGCGGACGGCCCCGCCGAGGAAGCCCGGCCCGCCGACGAGGTCGAGCCGGGCGAGGAGGAGGAGGGGGTGGTCGCCGACGCGGAGGTGGACCTGCTCGCGCAGGCCCTGCGCGAACGCGACGACTACCTGGACGCCCTCCGCAGGCTCCAGGCGGACTTCGAGAACTACCGCAAGCGGACCGTCAAGCAGCAGGCCGAGGTCTCGGCCCGCGCCGCAGAGTCCCTGGCGGAGAAGCTCCTCCCGGTCCTCGACGTCGCCGACCTGGCCGTCTCCCACGGCGCCGGGGCGGAGGTCGAGCAGGTCTGGACGGCGCTGCTCGACGCCTTGGAGGGCGAGGGCCTGGAGCGCATCGACCCTGCGGGTGGGGCGTTCGACCCCAACCGCCACGACGCCGTGGTGCACGACCCCGGCGAGGCGGAGCGAGACGGCGGCCAGGAGGTCACCGAGGTGCTGCGCGCGGGCTACGCATGGAAGGGCCGGGTCCTGCGCCCCGCCATGGTCAAGGTACGGGGGTGAGCTCCCTTGGCGCCCCAGCGTGAGTGGTTCGAGAAGGACTACTACAAGGTCCTCGGGGTGCCTTCGACGGCGAGCGCCAAGGAGATCGCCAAGAAGTACCGGGAGCTCGCCAAGAAGTACCACCCCGACGCGCACCCCGGCTCCGAGGAACGCTTCAAGGAGGTCTCGGCCGCCTACGACGTGCTCGGGGACCAGGCCCGCCGCAAGGAGTACGACGAGGTCCGCCGGGCGGCAGCGGTCGGCAACCCCTTCACCTCCCACGCAGCGCCGGGACCCGGTGGCGCCACCGGAGGGTTCCGGGTCGACGACCTGTCGGACCTGATCGGCAACATCTTCACCCGCAACGGGCGGCGGGCCGGGTCCACCACCGGCCCGTCCACCGGTGGCCCCCGGCGCGGTGCCGACCTGGAGGCCTCGCTCACCCTGGCGTTCCTCGACGCCGTCCACGGAGTGACCACCACGGTCAACGTCTCGAGCGACGCGCCCTGCTCCACCTGCGGGGGGAGCGGCGCCGCGCTGGGCACCCGGCCGGCGACCTGCGCCAGCTGTGGCGGCGCGGGGGTGATCAACGACAACCAGGGCATGTTCAGCTTCAGCCGGGCCTGCCCGGTCTGCCAGGGATCCGGGCGGATCGTCGAGCACCCCTGCCCGAGGTGCGCCGGGGCGGGGGTCGAGGCGAGGGCCCGCCAGGTGAAGGTCCGGGTGCCCGCCGGGGTCGAGGACGGCCAGCGGATCAGGTTGAAGAACCGGGGCGGAGCGGGACGGGGCGGCGGGCCGGCCGGCGACCTGTACGTGACCGTACGGGTAGCCCCCCACCCGGTGTTCGGCCGGCGGGGCCGGGACCTGCTCGTCACCGTCCCGATCACCTACCCCGAGGCGGTGCTCGGCGCGGAGATCACCGTGCCGACCCTCGACAAGCCGGTGACCGTGAAGGTCCCCGCGGGCAGCCGGTCCGGCCGGAACCTGCGGCTGCGCGGGCGCGGAGTGCCCACCCGCGGCGGCGCAGGCGACCTGCTCGTGACCCTCGAAGTGGCCGTCCCCCGCTCCCCGGCACCCGAGGAACGCCGGTTGGTGGAGTCGCTGGCAGCCGTCACCGACGGCGAGTCGCTGCGCTCCGCCCTGTTCGCCGGGAGCCCGTCGTGAACGCCGATCCCGACTCGGTCCGGCGCCACCGCGCGGTCTATGTCATCTCGGTGGCCGCCGAGCTGGCCGGCGTCCACCCCCAGACGCTGCGCATCTACGAGCGCAAGGGTCTCCTCGACCCGGCGCGCACCGTCGGGGGCAGCCGCCGCTACAGCGAGCACGACATCGCCGTGCTCCGCCGCATCCAGGACCTCACCAACACCGGCCTCAACCTGGAGGGGGTGAAGCGGGTCATGGAGCTCGAGGCCGAGGTCCGCCGCCTCCGGGACGAGCTCGCCCGGGTGCACGCCGAGGCGGCGGAGGCGGTGGCCCGCACCCACCGCCAGTACCGGAGGGACCTGGTCCCGGTGCGGAGCTCCCTCGAGCGGTGGCTACCCGGAGGAAGGCCCTCGCGCTGACCCGGGCCGGGAACAGCGAGGCCTTTCCCCTAGTTGATATAGTCACACTCAACTTTCTGGAGCGCGATCACGATGCCCCTGGACCCCAACCGCTGGACCCTGAAGACCAACGAGGCCGTACAGGCCGCGATCGACGCCGCCCGCGCCGCCAGCCACACCGAGGCGACCCCCGACCACCTGCTCGCCGCCATGCTCGGCCAGCAGGGCACGGCCACCCTGCCGACCCTCGAGCGCCTCGGGGTGGCGCCCCTCACCCTGCGCAACCGCACCGCCGAGGCCCTCGCCAAGGCGCCCCGGGCCTACGGGGGCCAGGAGGCGGGCATCGGCCGCTCCCTGCGCGACCTGCTCGAGCGGGCGGACTCCGAACGCAGCGGGCTCGGCGACGAGTACCTGTCGGTCGAGCACCTGCTGCTCGCCCTCGCCGAACGGGTGGGCGTGAGCCGCGACGACCTGCTCGGCGCGCTGAAGGAGGTCCGCGGCAGCCACCGGGTCACCAGCCAGGACCCCGAGCAGCAGTACCAGGCCCTGGAGAGGTACGGCCGGGACCTCACCCAGCTGGCCCGGGAGGGCCGGATCGACCCGGTGATCGGCCGGGACGACGAGATCCGGCGGGTCATCCAGGTCCTCTCCCGGCGCAGCAAGAACAACCCTGTGCTGATCGGCGAGCCCGGAGTGGGCAAGACGGCCATCGTCGAAGGCCTCGCCCGGCGGATCGTCGCCGGCGACGTGCCCGAGAGCCTGCGCAACAAGCGCCTCGTCGCCCTGGACCTGTCGTCGATGGTCGCCGGCGCCAAGTACCGCGGCGAGTTCGAGGAGCGCCTGAAGGCCGTCTTGAAGGAGATCACCGACTCCCACGGCGAGGTGGTCACCTTCGTCGACGAGCTGCACACGATCGTCGGCGCCGGCGCGGCGGAAGGGGCGATGGACGCCGGCAACATGATCAAGCCGATGCTCGCCCGGGGCGAGCTGCGCCTGATCGGCGCGACGACCCTCGACGAGTACCGCAAGCACGTCGAGAAGGACCCGGCCCTGGAGCGCCGTTTCCAGCAGGTCTACGTGGGCGAGCCGTCGGTCAGCGACACAGTCGCCATCCTCCGGGGCCTGAAGGAGCGCTACGAGGTGCACCACGGCGTGCGCATCCAAGACGCCGCCCTGGTGGCCGCCGCGGTGCTCTCGGACCGCTACATCACCGGCCGCTTCCTGCCCGACAAGGCCATCGACCTGGTGGACGAGGCGGCCAGCCGCCTGCGCATCGAGATCGACTCCAAGCCGACCGAGATCGACGTCGTCGACCGGCGGATCGCCCAGCTGGAGATCGAGCGCCTCGCCCTCGACAAGGAGACCGACCCGGCTTCCCGGGAGCGGCTCGGCAAGCTCGACGAGGAGCTGGCCAACCTGCGGGAGCGCTCCGCCGCGCTGACCTCCCGCTGGCAGAACGAGAAGGACGCGATCGCCCGGATCACCGCCTTGCAAGAGGAGCTCGAGGCCAGGCGCAACGACGCCGACCTCTACACCCGCGACGGCGACCTGGGGCGGGCGTCGGAGATCCGCTACGGCCAGCTCCCCGCGCTGGAGCGCCAGGTCGCCGAGGCGACCGCCCGCCTCGCCGAGCTGCAGCACGAGACCAAGATGCTGAAGCAGGAGGTGGACGAGGAGGACGTCGCCGAGGTCGTCTCCAAGTGGACCGGCGTGCCGGTCACCCGACTGCTCGAGGGGGAGGTGGCCAAGCTCGTCCGCATGGAGGACGTCTTGCACACCCGGGTCGTCGGACAGGAGGACGCGGTGCGGGCGGTGGCCAACGCCATCCGCCGGTCGCGCAGCGGCCTGTCCGACCCCGACCGCCCGATCGGCAGCTTCTTGTTCCTCGGCCCGACCGGGGTCGGCAAGACCGAGCTCGCGAGGACCCTGGCCGACTTCCTCTTCGACGACCCCCGCTCGATGGTGCGCATCGACATGTCCGAGTACATGGAGAAGCACTCCGTGTCCCGGCTGGTCGGTGCCCCCCCCGGCTACGTGGGCTACGACGAGGGCGGCCAGCTCACCGAGGCGGTCCGCCGCCGCCCCTACGCGGTGGTGCTGCTCGACGAGATCGAGAAGGCCCACCCCGACGTGTTCAACATCCTGCTGCAGGTCCTCGAGGACGGCCGGCTCACCGACGGCCAGGGCCGCACCGTGAGCTTCACCACCACCGTGCTCATCATGACCTCCAACCTGCCGGGCGACCCGCGGGAGTTCTTCAAGCCGGAGTTCGTCAACCGCATCGACGAGATCGTCCGGTTCCACCCCCTCGACCGGGACGACCTCCGCCGGATCGTCGACATCGCCCTCGGGCGCCTGGAGCGGCGCCTGGCCGAGCGGCGCCTCGGC
>JAJZWW010000206.1 GCA_021846485.1 Actinomycetes bacterium | reverse complement strand
GGCTCGCCACCTCAAAGCGAGCACGCCCCTCACAGTGAGCACGCCCCTCACAGCGAGCGCAGCGCGGCCAGCCGCTCATGCCACTCGGCCACGACCGACTCCACCGACTGGCCCGTGACCGCGAACCCGAAGGTGGCCGTCGGGCGCACGAAGTGCTTCGATCTAGAGATACTCGGCCAGATTGCGGCCTTTTCCCCAGCTCAGTGCGAGTCGAAGAGAGCCTGGTACTCCTGGACGGCGGCCGCCGTCGCCTCTAGCTCGACGACGGTCGGAGCCGCAGGGTCGGCGGCGACTGGCAGCGACCCGAGCTTGAGCATACTGGCCATGAGGAGGAGGCGAGCCTTGCTCGACGTCAGGTTGCTCCCCTGTACGAACCATGGAGCTTGCTGGGACGCGAACCCACCCGTGTTGCCACGACCGCACTTCACAACAGGCATGCCCGAGAACGCTGCCTCCCGCAAAGCCCGCTCTGCGGCCGGGTCGAGCCACCCGTAGGGGCTCTGGCCCTCTCCGACCACTCCGGCCAGCGGGTGACTCGTCGAGGCATGGGCCACCCACTCGGCCACCTCGCCCCCCGGACAGCACGGGCTCGCATAGCGCCCGAACTTCACGATCCTCACGGCTGGGACGCACCCAGCCGCCAGCTGACGCACCCCGGCCTTCACCCGCACCTCCACGCGCCGCCGCCCGCCCGCCGGATCGATCCGGGTCCCCCCAACAATCTCAGGAAGGACAGTCAGGCGCAGGTCGGAGTAGCGCGTGTGGCGCCTCGTCGGGCGGAACGACAGCACCGGGCCGCCGAACGCGCCGCCGGTGGACCCCAACACACCTCCGTGCCCCCCCACCGCCTCGTAGTTCCCTGGCCGCGCGTCGGTCTTGGCAACTTCCCTCGACGCGAAGATCCGCTGGTCCGCGATCAGCACTGCGCCGACGGTGTCACCCCCGTCCTCGCCCTGCCACACTCTGCTCACGATGTAGCGTGCTCCGTCCACGATGTTCCTGCCGCCGTCGGAACCCAACGTGCCGTGCGGGCGCTGGGCGGCGTGACCCACGATCGGCCGATCCGTGTCGATGAGCAGGTTCAGCCAGTACAAGGACTCCTCGATCGTCGGGCTTCCCTCCAGCCACTGGGCACCGACCACCCCGGGGTCTTCCGTGAGCGTCGACTGGACAAGGTTCGTTGCGCGGACAAGCGCGTCCGGGCCCGGCTCAGCCCGGCACGGGACGGGGGTGTAGCCGAAATAATCCCGGCCGTTCCGCTCCGGGGCGGTCAGCCCGGCCCCGAACGCTGCTTCGCTGGTCCGAAACCCGCCGGGCGGGATCGCCCGCAGGTGCACGAAGTCGGCCAGCTCGGTCAGGAGACCACACCGGCCGTCGACGTCGAGGCCCAAGCGGTCGATCTCCTCGTACACGCGCGCCGCGTCCGGGTAGTGCGTCTGGCGGAGCTCCTCAGCGGCGTAGTCCTCTGCCAGCGCGGCAGCCGTCGTCGCCGACGCCCAGCAACCACCCGTCTTGGGACGCGCGACGTAGGGAAGCAGGTAGACCCCGCCGTCAGGGTCGAGCGTCGTCTTGTACACCGGCTCCGCTCCCTCCGGAGGATCCTCGTCGACCGTGTGGAAAACACCACCCTGGTCCACGTAGCCGTCAGGCGGCGCGTACAGCTCGCTTGCGTCGCGCTCGAGGGGATGACCGCTGAACGCCTTCACGTAGACGACGGCCGGCGCCGCGAGGCGCTGCGGACGCAGAACCGGCGGTTCGTTCACCTGCAGCGTCGCTGAGTTCAAGATGGTGGCGGTCGGACCGGCGAACACAGCAATTCGGTCTCGGCCCGCACTCGCGTCGGCACCCAACTCAGGTCCTCCTGACAGGCGGTGCAAGGGCCGCGTGTCGCGCCGAGGCGCCGGCAGCCGGTGTGCTTAGGCTCGCGAACAGCAAGTCCTCGCTCGTGAGCGCCGCCCCCGCCAGCTCGTCGACGACCACCCCGCCAGCAAAAACGAGCGCGCGATGCGCGATCTTGACAATGTCCTCATATTGGGCGGATGCGAAGAGCACTGCCCCGCCGTCCTTTGCGAACTGACGCAAGATCTCGCTCATCTCGTCCACTGCCCCGATGTCGATCCCGCTGGTCGGTTCGCACATCAGGAGCAGCGTCGGCCCGCTGGCAATCCACCTTCCGACGAGGGCCTTCTGCTGGTTACCGCCGCTCAGCGAGCCGAAGCTCGCGTCAGCTCCCGACGCACGCACCTGGAAGCGCGATAGGACCCTTTCGACCTCGGTCCGCTCGGCGTGCGAGCGGATCCAGCCACCCGGCCCAGTCACGCGCCGCAAGATGGGAAGGCTCACGTTCTCCCCGAGCGACGCCGTCTGGATGCCACCCGCCCCCAGACGATCGGCGGAGACGAACGCAAGTCCTCGCCGCCTCGAGCGAGCGGGCGTACGGCGCTCGTACTTCACACCGTCAACCCACACGCTTCCCGCCCGGGCAACCTGCGCCCCGAAGACCATCGGTGGCACTTCTTCGTGACCTGCGCCAATGAGTCCGGTCAGCGCCACGATCTCTCCAGCACGCACGCTGAGGGATGCGTTCACCAGTGAGCCACCCGCCAGGTCCTCCACGCGGAGCACACCCGACGTGGCCCGGTCGGTGGCGGGAGCGGGGGGTGGCTGGTCCAGCTCGCGCCCTCTGGCAGTACGCGACGTGATCCTCTTGCCGACCACGAGCTCTGACAGCGTCTCCTCGGTCAGCCCCTCGACTGGCTCGCTCGCTATAAGACGGCCGTCGCGCAACACCGACACCTCGTCGGCGAGCGCGAGCGCGTCCGTCAGGCTGTGCGTGACGATCAGCACTCCGCATCTTCGGGCCGCTGCGGCGCGCACGGCGACAAAGAGTTTTTCCACCTCAGATCTCCCGAGTGAGGCGGTCGGCTCGTCGAGGACAAGCATCGCCGGCTCGCGCTGCCCGGCCACGCCCCCCGATGCCTGACGGAAGGCCCGTGCAATGCCGACGATCGCTCGCTCCGCCTGCGACAGCCCGCCGGTCCGCACTGTCGGCCCGACGTCAAGACCGAAGGACTCGAGGAGCGCGGCGCACGCTCGTCGCTCTGCACCCCACTTGATCCGGCCGATCGCCGAGGTCTGAAACCCCCCAGAGCAGATGTTCTCCAGGACGCTCAGCGACAGGACGAGCCCAATGTCTTGGTGCAGGACGCTCATCCCGCAGCGAACCAGATCCGCCCCGGTGAACGGGAAGCTCAGCTGCTCTCCCCCCACCTCGAGCGAGCCCTCGTCCGCCCGGTGGTACCCGGCGAGGATCTTGACGAGCGTGGACTTCCCTGAGCCATTGTGACCGAGAAGTGCGCGGATCTCACCGCGACCCACCGACAGAGTGACCCGATCGAGGGCGCGCGTCGAGCCAAAGGTCTTGCTGACCTCGGTCACCCTGAGAGCTGGGGGCGACGGCATAGCTGCCGCTACTTCACTCCCCAAAGGCGCTCGAAGCCCTTCACGTAGGCGACGCCAAACAGTGTGGCCTGGCTGTTCAGGTTCGAGATCTTCTTCAGGTTGGATTTGGCCAGGTACCGGACGGGCACCACGGGGTTGCCGGGCTTCATCCCGCTCATTGCCCGCATTGCTTGGTCCAGCGCGAGCCAACCGACCCACGAGTCCGAGAACCCCGGGTCTGCGATGAACGGACCGCCCGACTTGACCAGCGACAGGGGGCCGGAGCCCGAGCCGTCGCTCGAAACGACCTTCACGCTTGCCGACTTGTTGGCGCTGTTCACGCCACTGGTGGCGTATATCGCCATCGAGTCCACGATCGCGAACACATAGTTCACGTTCGGTGTGGCGTTGATGGCAGCCGCCGTAGTGGGTGCAACCTTCGTCGACCATTGGCCCGGTGTGATCGTCTGCACGGTGGTCACCTTGCACCGCTTGCAGGATTTCAGGACGCTGTTGAGCCCATGCATCGCAGCCGTGGCGACAGGGTTGTCGAACGTCTCTTCGACGGCGCGGATCGGGGCCTTGCCTGCAGTCACGATGGCGGTGTCGGCCATCAGGCGACCATCCTCTGCGTATGTGCCCGAGGCCTCACCGAAGAGCATGGTCCCGCCCCCTTGACCCTTCACGTTGCGCGTCGGCTGGCCGTCGATCGCGCCGACAACTGGGATGTGGGCGACCTTCAACACCCTCAGCCCGGTGGGGATGAAGTTCGTGGCGACACCGTCGAGAATGACCGCGGCGACGTGCTGGTTCGCCGCCTGCTGGAGGTCCTGGTCGACCGCCGTTGGTGTGGTGTGGCCGTCGAGGACCTCGACGTGGATCCCGGCGACGTGGCCCGCCTCCTGGATCGCCTGAGAGATGGCGGCCAATGCAGGATCAGCTTGATCGAACGACACGACCATGACCGTCTTGCCCTTCAGCTTCGCCGTGTCGATCCGCGGGCCCGGCGGCACGAACTTCGGAACTTTCGAGTACGACTTGATGGCGGCGCGCGCCTGCTTTACCGAGACGAGCTTTCGGTGGCCTCGTGCAGCGCCGGCAGATCCGACCGGAAAGCCCGCGAAGCCGATCGCCAGCGAGGCTGCGATCGCAACCAGCCAGACCAACTTGAACTTGAAACCACGACTGCTTCTGATTCGGATGCTCAACGTGGCCCCCTCCTTGTGCTTTCCCTTGCTTCTCGATCTTCCTGCACTCGTCGCCCGTTGCGACGCATCGCCGACGGCGTCGCTCACGCGATGGCCATGGCGGCGAAGGCCACAGCAACGATCAGAACCCCAGCGTCAAAGACTTCGGTCACCCAATTGGCCAGCCCGAACAGCTGCAACCCCGTGCTCCCCACGGCGAGCACCAGCACCGCGACGACACTTCCGAGCGGGTTGAACCGGCCGAGCTTGATAGTCGCCGCGCCGAGGAAGACCGCCGCATAGGCGGGCAGGAGGAACGAGTCCCCAACCCCCGCCTGTGCGGAGCCCGTCTGCCCAAGCAGGATCAGCCCCGCCAGCCAGGCGCCCAACGCGGAGACGACGATCGCGGCCATCCTGATGCGGTCTACCTGGATGCCGGCTAGGCGAGCTGCCTCGCGTCCCTCTCCGGTGAAGTACACATAGCGGCCTCCTGGGGTATGGCCGAGCACGAACCAGAGCAGCACGAGGAGCGCGATCGCGTACCAGAACGGGATCCCGACGCCGAGGAACCTCGTGTTGGCGAACGTGCTCACCGGCGACGGGATGTTCCCAAGCGTCTCGGAGTTCGAGAAAGCGGTGGAGAGGCCGTCGAGGAGCGTTCCCATCGCGAGCGTGGTAATCAGCGAATTCACCGAGAGCTTGACTATGAGCACAGCGTTGATCGCTCCGACCAGAAGCGCGGCGGCCAGCGACAGGAGCAAACCGAACGCGATCGGTATACCGTTGATCGTCGTCAGCCAGGCGACGAGGACCCCGGTGAAGCCGATCATCCCGCCGATCGACAAGTCCAGGTCGCCAGCGGCGAGCACCACGGTCAGCGACAGCGCGACCACGAGAAGGACGCTCTGCGTCGTGAGGATCGTCTCCGCGTTGCCCAGGGTGAAGAAGGTCTGGGGCTTCAGCACCGAGAACGTGCCCGCGAGCAGCACCAGCGTCGCAGGCACCGCATATGGAACCAGGCGGTCCTTGGTCAGATAGGCGCGTCTATGCCGGGCGAGGGTATCGGCGAGGGGCTCGGCTCGGTAGTGGTAGCTTGGCTCACCAGGTCCGCGCACTGTTCGGTCATCGCTGACCTCCAGACCTTCTGACGTGGCAGGCGTCATGCCCGGTCATGGCGGTGACGACAAGCGGCCCGTGAGGTACTTGTTCTGCACTCCGTTGCCAGAGCCATCCACGCCGCGTCGCCTTGACCAGCGCCTTCGTACCGCAACTCATACCAGTCTGATCCCCTGAAGACCAAACGTTCTGCGGAGAATGCGTGCCCCATGCCAGGAGGTCTGGACTTCATGCCGACATACAACTCACCGTGACGCACGTGTCCCGGTTCCCGAGGGCTCGCACAACCAAGAGATCGGTTCGGAGTCTCAGCCTCGATACCAACGCGCATTTGGGCCCCCCATTCCTACCCCACGTCGTGGCGGCGGAAAACGTTAAGACGTCCCAAATATGGATCTAAAACCCCTAGTTTAGTCCTTCGCCTACTTGATGTCAAGATATAAGAGCTGAAGAGATAAGAAGGGGATGTCGTAGTCACTGTTCGCAGCACGAACAGTACGAAAAGCCGAGCTGCACAAGCGCTACAAGCGTAGA
>JAJZWW010000205.1 GCA_021846485.1 Actinomycetes bacterium | reverse complement strand
CAGCTGGCTCACGGCCTGGGCCGAGGTCGGCTCAGCCAGCTGACGTTCGCTGCAGAACTGCCTATTGACATAGGAGCTTCAGATCAACGCCCGTCCTTGCGGGCGATCTCCGCCCGCAAGGCCTTCGGCCTCTCCTGCTGGCGCGCCACAACGGCCCCCAACTCGGCGACCCTCGCCTCGAAGTTGTCGGCCCCACCACGCGCCACGGTAGACACCGATCACTCGGCTCCGCCCAGATCATGAGATCATGTCTTCCACCCCGGACGAGCGAAGGTACAGTGGTGGACTCCCCCAAGCGGTGCGCCAACCCGCCCACACGACGGGCTTCGAACCCCGGTGAACAAGTACGAGCCACATTGAGTCGAGTAACGGAGGACCGAGTGGCGGGGATTGCTAGAGAACGGTTCAGGCGGATCGGGGGGCATTGGTTGCCCGCTGCCCGGCTCGTGCATCCCCACCCGAACGCGCGCGTCTCCGGCAGGATGAAAGGGAGAAGCCGATTGCGGAGGTCCCGCACGATGGGATCTGTCCGGGGGCGGTCCGCAAGCGCGGGCGCCACCGGCTACCGATAGGAGTTAGTGATGAGGGGGTTGTACCGTACTGTAATGGTCCTGCAGCGAAGTCCCTGATCTTCGCACTGGACCTTTTGATCACTTTGGTGACAAAAGCACTCGTGCGGCCAGCGGGAGGGGCAAGTCGGATGAGTCTAGAGGGTCGTACTGTACGGTAAGGGGTAAGCGGGAAGAGAGTTTCTCTCAATCACTGCAGTCCGATCGTACTCTACGTATGCGGGTCACCGAATAGGTACCCCCGGCTCAGCGGCCGCCGGCGATGTTCCGGTGCCGCTGGTCGATGCCGAGCGGCCCGTAGGGGTAGTCGCCCACGGCGATCTGGCTCGCCTGGTCGAGCCGTTCGACCTCGGAGGGATCCAGGCGCAGCTCGACGGCCCCCAGGTTGTCGGTCAGCTGGTCGAGGCTGCGGGCCCCCAGGATCACGCTCGAGACCGCCGGCCGGCCGACGAGCCACGCGATGGCCACCTGGGACATCGAGGTCCCCCGCCCGGCGGCGACCTCCCGCACCGCGTCGACCACCCTCCAGGTCCGCTCGTCACGCGCCCGCGGCCCGTAGGCCTCCATGCCCCGCTCGGGGTCCTCCCCGAGCCGGGTCGCGCCGCTCGGGGCCTCGTCCCGGCGGTACTTGCCGGTCAGCCAGCCCCCGCCGAGCGGGGACCACGGCAGGATGCCGATCCCGTTGGCGACGCAGGCGGGGACCAGTTCCCACTCGACCTCGCGCACCAGCAGGCTGTACTGGGGTTGGAGGGTCACCGGGGGAGCGAGGTGGTGGCGCTCAGCCAGGTCCACCGCCCGCTGCAGCTGCCAGCCGGTGAAGTTGGACAGCCCCAGGTAGTTGATCTTGCCGGCCCGCACCAGGTCGTCGAGGCTCCCGAGGGTCTCCTCGAGGGGGGTCAGGGCGTCGAAGGCGTGCACCTGGTACAGATCGACGCAGTCCACACCTAGGCGGCGCAGGCTGGCGTCGAGCGCTCGGCGCAGGTGTCGGCGGGAGAGCCCGGCACCGTTGGGCTCGTCGGCGACCGGGAAGCGCCCCTTGGTGGCCAGCACGACCCGCTCCCGGGTCTCCGCGGGACGCTGCGCGAGCCAGCGGCCGATGATCTCCTCGGAGGCCCCCCCGGCGTAGACGTCGGCGGTGTCGACCAGCGTCCCGCCGGCTTCGACGAAGCGGTCGAGCTGGGCGTGGGAGCCGGCCTCGTCGGTCTCGGCTCCGAAGGTCATCGTCCCGAGAGCCAGGGCCGACACCGCCGTGCCGCTCCGCCCGAGCTTGCGGTACTCCATGGGTCCTCCTCCGCGCCGGCCGCTCTGGCCTGGAGCGCGACCTGGCCCCTACCCGGACGGCCGCCCGCCCACCCGCCCGGCTACCGAGGAGGAACTTGCTTGATTTGTTGGACTGTTTCGTACCCAAACTCCTAGGTGAGGGTTGGTGAAGAGGTCCGGCCTGGGGCCGTGCCGCCGGCCGCCCCGCCTCCGTAGGATCGGCCGCTCGTGGAGCTTGCCGGGTGGGCCGCCTGGGCCCTGGTCGCGGTCTGGGTCGGCCTGGTGGCCGCCCCGGGCCGGTACTGGACCACGGCGGTGCGGCTCCCCGTAGCGCCGGACCCGCCGGCCTGGCCGGCGGTGGCGGTGGTGGTGCCCGCCCGGGACGAGGCGGTCGTGCTCGCTTGCACGCTGCCGGGCCTCGCCGCCCAGGACTACCCCGGCCCGGCCGAGGTGGTGGTCGTGGACGACCGTAGCGGCGACGCCACCGCCGAGGTGGCCCGCTCCGCTGGCACCGGCGGGCGTCTGGCGGTCACCGTGGTCGAGGGCCTGGACCGCCCGGCGGGATGGGCGGGAAAGCTGTGGGCCCTGCACCAGGGAGTCGCCCGTGCCGTGGCGCCGCCGGCGCTGGCGCCGCCGGAGTGGATCCTCTTCACCGACGCCGACATCGAGCATCGGCCCGGCTCGCTCCGCCGGCTCGTGGCCTTCGCCCTGGCCGACGAGCGCGACGCGGTGTCGCTCATGGCCCGCCTACGGGTGGACACCGGATGGGAGCGGCTGATCGTCCCCGCCTTCGTCTACTTCTTCGCCCAGCTGTACCCCTTCCGACTGGTCGCCGGCCGGGGGAGGACGGCGGCGGCCGCGGGAGGGTGCGTCCTCGTCCGGCGGGCCGCCCTGGACGCCGCCGGCGGGGTCGCCGCCGTGCGGGGCGCGGTGATCGACGACGTGGCCCTCGCGCGGGCGCTCGGGCACTCCGGGGCGCGCCTGTGGCTCGGCCTGGCCGACGACGTGTGCAGCGTGCGCGCCTATCCGCACCTGGGCGACCTGTGGCACATGGTGGCGCGCAGCGCGTTCACCCAGCTGCGCTACTCCGCTGCGCTGCTCGCTGCCACCCTCGTCGGGCTGGTCCTCGTCTACCTGGGCCCGCCGGTCGCCCTCGTCGCGGGACTGGCGACCGGCCGACCGCTGCTGGCCGCCGCCGGCGCCACCGGATGGGCGGTGATGACTGCCAGCTACCTCCCGATGGTCCGCTACCACCGCCTCGCTCCCCTCTGGGCGCTCAGCCTGCCGGTCGCCGCCCTCGTCTACGCCGCGATGACCCTCGACTCGGCCCGCCGTCACTGGATCGGCGGCGTCGAGTGGAAGGGGCGCCGCTACCAGCCGGGCTGACCGGCCGGCCCCCGGTCGGGCCTGGGGACGGCTGGCCTCCCATGCGGCCGGCCGGCAGCTACCGAGGAGCTCCTTCTCTGCAACGAGGCGCCGAACACTTGTTCCCTTGCCGGCTGCGACGCGGCTATCTTGGAGGGGTGCTCGACGTGCAAGCCCCGCTCGCCGTGCAACCCTCGCTGCTGGACCCCGAGGGTGGGGCGCCCCTCGCGCCGCTGGCGCCCGTCGTCGCGCGGATCGAACTGACCGACGGGGCATGGGTAGACCACGCCCCGGGCTGGCTGCCCGACTCCGACCTCCTCTCCTCCCTGGCCGGAGGGGTCCCTTGGCGTGCCGAGCGCCGAACGATGTACGAGCGCATCGTGGACGTGCCCCGGCTGCTGGCGTTCTTCGGGGAGGGCGAGGCGCTCCCCGAAGACCGCCTGGTCGCCGTCAGGGATGCCCTCGACGAGCACTACCTGCCGGCGCTCGGGGAGCGACTGGTCACCGCCGGCATGTGCTTGTACCGCGATGGCCGGGACAGCGTCGCCTGGCACGGGGACACGATCGGGCGGGGCGCCCGGGAGGATACGGTCGTGGCCATCGTCTCGCTCGGCGCCCCCCGGCGGTTCCTGCTCCGGCCGCTCTCGGGCGGGCCGAGCCTGCGCTTCGACCTCGCCCACGGGGACCTGTTGGTGATGGGCGGTAGCTGCCAGCGCACCTGGCAGCACGCGCTGCCCAAGACCGCCCGCCAGGTCGGGGCGCGGGTCAGCGTCCAGTTCCGCGCCCGGGGGGTGCGTTGAGCGCCAGCCGCCGGGCGGCGGTTCAGGCCTCCCAGACCGCGGCGATCCGCTCCGCCTCGGTGGCAGCCTGCCGCCGGCCGACGGCGAAGGCCTCCCGGGTGAGCGAAGGGTCCATGAGCGCCAGCCCCCAGCCGGACAGCTCGAGGAACTCGGGGCCCGGGGCGACCGCCTCGAGCTCGGCCCCCGACGAGCGCAGCGCGTCGAGCTCGGCGTGCACCGCAGCGTTGAGCATGTCCGCCAGGGGGTCGGACATTCCCTCGGGGAGCTCCAGGGCGAAGCACGAGACCGCCACGACCGCACCGTGGCCGGCGGCGAGGTCGGCGTTGAGCGCGGTCTTCATCCCCCCGTCCATGTAGCGCCGGCCGCCGATCGTGACCGGAGGGAAGATCCCCGGAACGCTGCAGCTCGACGCCACCGCCCGGTCCAGGGGGACGCCGCTGCCAGCGTCCCAGACCTGCGGCTCGCCGGTCTCCACGTCGACCGCGCTGCACTGGTAGCCCGCCGGCCACTCCTGGCCGCTGACCCCGGCGTAGAGGCCGACGTATGGCTCCTCGGGGAACGGGGCGGCCTCCACCGAGATCCGCCCGAGCCTCCGGCGCAGCTCCGCAGGGGAGGACGAACCGTCGGCCGCCCGGGCCAGCTCGGCCATGAGGAGTTCCATGCCGCCGGGACCCTCGGCCGGAGCGTCCGGCTGCGGCCACGACGAGTCGAGCAGGGCCAGGGATGCCTCGAGGTCCCAGCCCAGAGCGAGCTCCGCTCCGACGACCGAGCCCGCCGAGGTGCCGCTCACCAGGTCGGCCCGGCGGAGGTCGACCCCGGCTTCGGCGAGACCGACGATCAGGCCCGACTCCCAGCCGATACCCACCGGTCCGCCGCCTCCGAGCACCAGTGCACGTGTCATGGCCGCAAGCTACCGGCGACGGCCTTCGGCACCGAGGCGACCGTCGTCTCCGGCGGCCCGCTCTGCATCGCCGGGGCGCTGGTCCTCGCCCGCGCCGTCCCGGGGTTCCGCAAGGTGTCACTCGACCCATCTGCCCCGATCGGGACCGCTGCGCCGTAGCGCCCGGGGACGGCGGTGGCCGGAAGCGCCGGGGCGCGAGCCGCGGCTACAGCCAGCCGACCCGCTCCGAGCCGCTGACCTCCGTCGGGGGGCGCGCCAGGTCTCCTGCGCGCACCCGCTCGAGGAGCCGGCTGGTCGCCTCGAGGATCTCGGGGATCGAGGAGGCCAGCGCCTGCGCGTCGGCCGCGAGCAGCGTTGCGGGGTCGATGCCGGCCCGCTCCAGCAGGGAGGGCAGGTCGCCGAGCTGGGAGGCGACGAAGGCCAGCGGGTCGGCGCTCATCGCCGCCTCGAACTTCCGTCGCCCGGGCTCCCAGCCGACGAAGCGGGGATGGTGGTGGGTGCGGTCGAAGCTGCCCGGGGGACCGTCCACGCTCTCGAGCAGGTCGGCGCGCCACACCGGCCGGTCGACCACTATCGGCTGGGCGGAGTAGATCGAGCCGGGCAGGTCCCTGCGGGCAAGGAGGCGAACCTCCAGGCGGACCCCGCGCTCGGCTCCCTCCTGGCCGGCCTCGGGGTGGGGGTCGACGAAGTACAGGTCGCTGACGACCACCCCGATCGCGTCGAATCCGAAGGCGTAGAGCACCGCGCACCTCCTGTCGGGGTCCTGACGGCCTGCAACCTAGGCGCCCGGACATCCCGGCGTCACCCCGAAGCTCGACGCGGCCGGGATCGGCTGCTACGGTCTCGGCCACCACCGGTTCCCCAGGCGAGACCGTGCGGTCCCGGGGAGGGAGGAAGAGCGATCCGATGATGACGCGCGACCCCGTTTCGGTCCTCGACGACCATGCCTGTCGGCAGGCCCCGGCCGTCCGGGTGCGGCTCCGCCGCCGGCGGCGCACCGCGCTCGGGCTGGTCTTCTCCTTCGCCGGCCTCGTGCTCGCCGCAGCACTGAGCGGCGCTGCGCTGCCCGCCGGCCTCGCCGCGCTCACCGGGGTCCTCGGCGTCACCTATGCCGCCCTGGTGGTGAGGCTCCGGCACCTGGCCACCGAGCGGGAGATGGCCCTGGCCTTCCAGGGGGGAGTGGGCAGCGACTGGGCTCGCTTCGAGACTGAGCTCAGGGCCGAGCGAGTGGTCTCGGTCGACGAGGAGGACGGCAGCGCGGCCGTCGACGTCGGCGAGCGGGACCTGGTCAGGTTCCTCGGAGCCTACCTCCTCGGCTGGATGCTGACCCCGGTCGTGGTCGCCGTACGCCCCTCGGGGGGTCGTCTGGACCTCCGGGCCCACCCGGTCCTCGCCCGACT
>JAJZWW010000204.1 GCA_021846485.1 Actinomycetes bacterium | reverse complement strand
CGGTGGTGGCGGTCCCGAAGTGGTCCCATGCTGCTGGCGAAGGGGTGGTCCTATCGGACTGGCGAGCGACACAGGCGCCTCCCACATGGATCCGCAACTGGGCGTCGAGCGCCGCCAAACACGTGAGCGCGTTGCGGCTCCGGTGCGCGATATCGCCAAATGGGTAGTGGTCATCCAGGTCAGCTGGGGTTTCAGGGTGGCGTTGCGATCCGAAGGGCTGCTTGGGCGAGACCGACGATGTCGGGGATCGCAGCGGCGAGCGGCTCGTTCGCTGGGGCGAGGGCATCGAAGGTCTCGAAGCTAGTGAGGGCATGAAGGATCCCGACGACCCGATCGGGATCGGTTGTGGGTGGTAGTCCGGCGCCTTTCTTGATGCGCTCGACGAGGACAGCCAGGCCCTCGCGGCGTCGTTGGTCCCGGGCGGCGATCACCGCCCCGACGTCGGGGTCCAAGGCGGCGAGGGCGCGCAGCCGGCGCATGACCACCCGGTCCGCGTCCCAGAAGCGCCCGAAGCGGGCGACGAAGCCTGACAGGGCCACCTCGGGCTCGGGATTGGTGAACACCTGGGCCAGCTCGGACATCTGGCCGGCCTCGGCGAGGTCGTCGCAGAGCGCTTCGAGCAGCCCAGTCTTCGAGCCGAACTGGTAGTACACCGTCGCCCGGGCCACGTCGGCTCGCTTGGCGACGACCTCGACGCTGAACTGGGTGTACCTGCTTGCCTCGCCGAGCAGTGCCCGGGCGGCGTCGAGGATCTGGCGGCGTGCTTGGTCGATCTGGGCTTGGCGGCGGCCGAGGTTGTAGGGGCGGGGGCTCATCGCGCTTGACAGGATCCTCTCCGGTCTGCTTTACTTAGACGTACTGTATGGATGAATACTATCAGGGGGAGGTCCCCGGGGTGAGCGATGCCGGCATCGAGGTCAGCGGCCTGGCCAAGGCCTACGGCAAGGTGGTCGCGCTCGAGTCGGTGAGTTTCACGGTGGCGGCGGGGACCGTGTGCGGCCTGCTCGGCCCGAACGGCTCGGGCAAGACCACCACGGTGTCGATCTTGTCCACCGCGCTTCGTCCCGACGAAGGCTCGGCCAGGGTGTGCGGGTTCGACGTCGTCGCTGACGCCGCCGCGGTGCGCTCGGTGGTCGGCTTGGCCGGCCAGTTCGCGGCGGTCGATGCGAACCTGAGCGGGCGGGAGAACCTGGCGCTCATCGGGCGGCTCTCGCGCCTTGGCCGCCGCAGCGCCCGGGAGCGGGCCGGCGAGCTGCTCGAGGGTTTCGGGCTGACAGAGGCCGCTGACCGCCTGGTGCGCACCTACTCGGGGGGGATGCGCCGCCGCCTCGACGTCGCGGCCGCGTTGGCGCATCGCCCGCCGGTGCTGTTCATGGACGAGCCGACCGCCGGGCTCGACCCCGAGAGCCGCTTCGCCCTGTGGGAGATCCTCCGCCAGCTCGTCGCCGGTGGCACCACCGTGCTGCTCACCACCCAGTACCTCGAGGAGGCCGACGCGCTCGCGGACCAAGTCGTCATCATCGACGCCGGCCGGGTCGTCGAGGTCGGCACACCCACCGCTCTCAAGGCACGGGTCGGCGCGGTGGTGTTCTCGCTCGGCTTCACCGACGACGACGCCGCCGCGCAGGCGGCCGGTGTGCTCGCTGGCGCCGGGCACCGGCCTGAACGAGACGGCACGGCGCTCCGGGTGCGAGCAGCCGGAGGCTCGGCCGCCTTGGTCGGGGTGCTGCGCGCGCTGGAGGGCTCGGCGCCAGAGCCGACGTCGGTGGGGGTGCGCGAGCCGAGCCTGGACGACGTGTTCCTGGCGCTCACCGGCAAGGCACCTGTCACACCCGCTGGGCGTGACGAGCGAAAGCGAGGTGCCGCATGAGCACGATCCCCATCACCGCCGGGCGCCAGAGCCGGCTGGCGATGGCCGTCGCCGACACCGTCAGTGTGGCCGGGCGCAACCTGGCCAACCTGTGGCGCACCCCTCAGGCCCTGATCTTCGCCACCATCCAGCCGGTCATGTTCGTGTTGTTGTTCCGCTACGCCTTCGGCGGCGCGATCCACGTCCCCGGCGTGGCCTACGTGGACTATCTGATGCCGGGGATCTTCGCCCAGTCGGTGGCCTTCGGGGGGATCGGCACCGCCGTCGGGCTGTCGGCCGACATGGCCTCTGGGATCTTCACCCGGTTCCGGACCCTACCCATGTCAAGGGTGGCGGTGCTCACCGGGCGCACCGCCGCCGACCTGGTCCGCAACCTGGTCGTCGTGGCGGTCATGACCGGCGTCGGCTACGCCGTCGGCTTCCGGGCCCACACCGGCGCTGCCGGACTCCTCGGGGCGCTCGGCCTCGTCGCCGTGTTCGCCTACGCGGCGTCGTGGGGCTTTGTCGCCCTCGGCTTGGCGGTGAGCGACCCCGAGGCCGCCCAGGGCGCGGGGGTGCCGGTGGTGTTCGTGCTGGTGTTCTCCTCCGCGGCGTTCGTGCCGCTTTCGACGATGCCCGGCTGGCTGCAGGCCTTCGGCGCCCACCAGCCGGTCACCGCCTTGGTCGACGCAGAGCGGGCGCTCATCGCCGGCGGCCCCGCCGCCGGCCACGTCCTCGCCTGTCTCGCCTGGTCGGCCGGGATGCTCGTCGTCTTCGCCGGCCTCGCCACCCGCGCCTACCGCCGCATAAGCCGCTGAGACGACCCGAGCCCCGCCATGAGCATGACCCCACCGCGACAACCCCAGTCGCTCGAGCTGAGCTTGGCGGTCTTCGGCGCCACCGGCCCGACCGGGCGCCTCGTCGTCTCCGAGGCCCTCGACGCCAGCCACCACGTCGCCGCCGCCGCCCGCCACCCCGAGGCGATCACGACCCGCCGGCCGGGGCTTCGGGTGGTGGCCGTCGACGTGGCCGACCCGGGCGCCGACCTCACGCAGGTGCTCGTCGGCGCCGACGCCGTGCTCTCCGCGCTCGGCAGCCACAGCCGCCAGCCCACCACCGTCTACTCCCAAGGCGGCGAAGCTATCGCAGCGGCCATGGCAGCCGAGGGTGTCGGCCGGTTGATCGCGATCTCCTCGGCTGGCATCGAGATCCCCCCGGGGCTGCCCTGGGCGCAACGAGTCGTCATGTCGCAGATCATCGGGCGCTTCTACCGCCACCAGTACTCCGACAGGGTCCGCATGGAGGCCTACCTCGAACACAGCCCACTCGACTGGACCGTGATCCGCGCCCCACGCCTCACCGACGGCCCCCCGACCGGGCGCACCCGGATATCCCTCGACGCCCCGATCCTCGACGCCACGTCGCTTCACCGGGCGGACCTGGCCCGCTTCATCATCGCCGCCGTCCAGCAACCCGACACCTACCGGCGCCGGGCCTATCTCGCCAGCCCACGGAGGTAACTCCATGACCCAGACCGACACTACCCACACCGACCCGACCCAGACCGGTCAGACCTACGCCCCTCCCATCCACGAGGGAACGGTGATCTACCCCGACCTGGCCGGCAAGGTCGCCGTGGTCACCGGCGGCTCGCGGGGCATCGGCGCGGCCACCGCCACCGCCCTTGCGGCAAACGGCGTCGCCGTCGCAGTGGTCGGACGTGACCGGACCGCCATCGACGCCACCGTCGAGGCGATCACCACCGAGGGGGGCCGGGCCATCGGGGTCGCAGCCGACTGCACCCTCGAAGGCGACCTCGACGCGCTGCGCCGCCAGGTCACAGGCCAGCTTGGACCGCCAGACATCCTGGCGGTCTTCGCCGGGGGCGACGGCATGCCCGTGGCGAGCGCGGCCGAGACCGCGGCACACTGGCGCAGCGTCGTCGAGAGTGACCTCACCTCGACGTTCCTCACCGTCTCGGCGTTCCTCCCCTCCATGATCGAGCGCCGCAGCGGGGTGATCGTCACCATGTCCTCCGCCTCGGCCCGCCAGGCCGCCCAGTCCTCCGCCGCCTACGCCGCGGCCAAAGCCGGCGTCGTCGCCTTCAGCCGCCACCTCGCCAACGAGGTCGCCGGCGAAGGCATCCGGGTCAACTGCATCGCCCCCTCGGCGATCGAGAACGACAGGATGCGCTCGTGGGTCCCCGACGACAAGCGCCGGGCCCTCGGGGCGGCCTTCCCCCTCGGACGCCTCGGACAGCCCGGCGACATTGCCGCCGCGACGCTGTTCCTCGCCTCGGAGGCGTCCTCGTGGATCACCGGGGTCACCTTGGACATCGCCGGCGGGAAGGTCATGGTATGACCGTCACCGACCCCCAGCCCCCCACCCCGGCCAGGAGGCGCACCCAGGGTCTGCGCGCCGCGGCGCTCGCCGCGCTCGTCATGCTGGTCGTCCAGTACGCGTTTGGCATGTGGGTCAACCTCTACGGCCACCTCCCAGCGGCCGACCACGGCGCCGGGCTGCCGACAGGCTTCGCCCGTGCGGTGGCCGACGGCCCCGCCGGGCTCGCCGTCCACGCCGTGCTCGGCGTGGCGCTCCTCGCCACCGCCGGCTCGGTGATCGTGCGCGCTCTGCTCGCCGGCCGCCGCCTGGCGGTCGTGATCGGCGCGGTCGGGCTGTGCGCAATCGCGGTGGCGGCGCTCGCCGGGGCCCGCTTCGTCGGAGAGGCCACCAACACCGCCTCGTTCGCCATGGCCATAGCCGGTGGGGTGGCCATGGTCTGCTACGCGGTCATCCTGTTCACCACCACCTCCACTGCCATCGCCGCCGCCGGAGCGCCGCGTGAGACCCGGCGTGGAGCTGAGCCACCCGGCGCTCTCGCACGGCCCGAGCGCAGCACACCGACGACGCTGCCGCCCCCGCTTGGCCGGGATGCCGCTTGCGCACCCACCGGAGGCCTGCCCGCCACGCAAGGCACGGACCGTGACTGAGGCCGTGAAACGCCCGGTCGCCCGGCGGCTCCAGGCCCGGGCCATGCGGGTGGTGAACGTTCCCATGCGGGTGGTCCTCGGCCTTCCCTTCCCGACGCCAGCCTCGGGGCGGCTGATGCTCGTGTCGATCACCGGTCGCAAGACCGCCAAGACCTACCGCCAGCCGGTCAGCTACGTGCGACAGGGCAGCACGCTGCTCACCCCCGGCGGGGGCAAGTGGAAATGGAACCTCCGCGACGGTCAGGCGGTGCCGATCCGCCTCGGTGGCCGCGACGTGCTGGCATACCCCGAGCTGGTGAGCGACCCCGAGAAGGTCGAGCAGCTCCTCGCCGTCATGGCGGCGTCGAACCGAAGCGTCAACGCCTTCGCCGGCATCCCCAAACGACCCGACGGGAGCCTCGACCCCGCCCGCCTCCAGGCCGCGCTGCACCACGGCTTCAGGATCGTCCGCTGGCATCTCGACGGGCCACCCCGATGAACCCCGCCTCCCTGCCCTGCGAGCGCACTGGGCCGGCGCACCGCCATCGGAGACCTCGAGCACCAACCGGCTCGCCGCTCTCGTCCTCCGCCACACGCTCGTCGTCGTCGGGTTCTGGCTCCTCGCCACCGTTGTCGGGTTCGCCACCCTCGCCTCGGCCACCAGCCGACTGAGCGCCAACTTCGCCCTGCCGGGCCAACCTGGCTACGTCACCGACGCCAAGATCACAGCGGCCTATCACAACCACGGGGGCTTTGCCCCGACTGTGCTCACCGCCACACTTCCCGCCGGCACCACCGTGTCGAGCCCAGGTGCGCCGGCCAGCACTGCATGGGTGTTCGATGCCCGGGCGCCGTGCTGCCAACACTGGCGACCACGGCGGAGGTCGCCCGTCGTCAGGCCGATGGGAGCTGGCTGTGGGTCGCTGATCAGCCACACGTCGTCGTATAGCGATCGTCCAGCGGCTCAGGGAGCTGGTCTGTCATGCTGACGAGCGTGGCTGCACACCGATGCCGTGGCCGTGGCGAAGCTCGCTGGCTTGCCGCTGGGTACGGGGGACTTGCCGGGTTCTTCGTGCTGGAACGACTTCTTCGTCAGCCCGGCCGACCCTCCAGCCTGAAAGCCTCCGGCGATGACCGCTGCAACAGTCCGATCATCTATTCAACCGGCCGAGTAGCCCCCAGGTACAGATCGGTGCCCCAGAGGGCGTCGATGGTGGTCGGGAAGGACTCGATGCGAACTTGGGCGCCGGTGTGGGGAGCGTCGATCATCTCGCCGGCAGGGTTCACCACAATGCCGACATGGGTGACGTCGGTGGTCGCGGAACCGAAGAAGACGAGGTCGCCCGGTTCGAGGGATGCGCCCGGCGGCACGTGGGGGCCGGCGTCGAACTGATCCTGGGCGACTCGGGGCAAGGTGATGCCGGCGGCGGCGTAGGCGGCCTGGGTGAGCCCGGAGCAGTCGAAGCCGACGCCGGGGGACTCCCCGC
>JAJZWW010000203.1 GCA_021846485.1 Actinomycetes bacterium | reverse complement strand
GCGAGGTCGAAGCGGAACCCGTCGACGTGCATGTCGGTCACCCAGTAGCGCAACGAGTCCATGATCAGTCCGAGGGGGGCGGAGTGCGAGACGTCGAAGCTGTTGCCGGCGCCGGTCGTGTCGAAATAGGCCCACGGCTCCTCCTCGACGAGGCGGTAGTACGCCTGGTTGTCGATCCCCTTGAACGAGAGGGTGGGGCCCAGGTGGTTGCCCTCTGCGGTGTGGTTGAACACCACGTCGAGGATCACCTCGAGGCCGGCGGCGTGCAGCGCCTTGATCGTCGACTTGAGCTCCCTGACCTGGCCGGCGGGGCCGGCGCTCGAGCGGTGTCCGGCGTGGGGGGCGAGGTAGCAGATCGAGTTGTAGCCCCAGTAGTTGCGCAGGCCCTTCTCCAGCAGGTGCCAGTCCTGGACGAAGTGGTGCACCGGGAGGAGCTCCAGCGCGGTCACCCCCAGTCCGACCAGGTGGTCGAGGATCGCCGGGTGGGCGAGACCCGCGTAGGTGCCCCGCAGCTCCTCGGGGACCTCCGGGTGGGTGGCGGAGATGCCCTTCACGTGGGTCTCGTAGATGACCGTGTCCTCGAGCGGGACCCGTGGGCAGCGGTCGCCTCCCCAGTCGAAGCTGCGGTCGGCGACCACGCAGCGGGGCATCGAGGGAGCCGAGTCGGCCGGGTTGAGCTCCTCGGGGGCGTCGAAGAGGTGCCCGTAGACCTCCTCGCCCCAGCGCACCTCGCCGTCGACGGCGGTGGCGTGCGGGTCGAGGAGCAGCTTGGCCGGGTTGCAGCGCAGCCCGGCCGCCGGGTCCCAGGGCCCGTGCACCCGGTAGCCGTAGAGCTGCCCGGGACCGACGTCGTCCAAGTGCCCGTGCCAGACGTTGAAGGTGACCTCACGCAGCTCGACCCGGCGTTCCCCGCCGGTGGCGTCGAACAAGCAGAGCTCCACCGAGTCGGCGACCTCCGAGAAGAGGGCGAAGTTGACCCCCCGCTCGTTTGGGGTCGCTCCGAGGGGAAAGGGGTTGCCGGGCGTGAGCACCGCCTGTTGGTACCCGAACCGGGGCTCGATCCACCAGGAGGGCTCCCCGTCTGGGAGGGTGGGCACGGCACTGCGGACGTGGGTCGCGGGCGGCGGTTGTGGCAGCATCGCGGCCAGTGCCTGCCGACCTCGACCTCGAGTCCGTCCCCGCATCTGGGCTGGTCGAGGGGTTGGCCGCCGGCCGCTTCACCGCCCATGACCTGCTCGAGGCCTGCCTGGTGCACGTCGAGCGCGTCGACCGCTCCGGTCCGGCGATCCGCTCGGTGCTGGCGGTCGACCCGAGCGCGCCGGAACAGGCAGCGCGCGCCGACCAACGCCTCCGCGACGGGGAGCGGGGCCCGCTGCTCGGGGTCCCGGTCCTGGTGAAGGACAACGTCGACGTGGCCGGCTGCCCGACCACTGCCGGCTCGCTGGCCCTCGCCGGCGCCCCTGCCGGCGAGGACGCCCCCCTCGTCGCCCGGCTCCGCGGCGCCGGGGCGGTGGTGCTCGGCAAGGCCAACCTCACCGAGTGGGCCAACTACATGGCCGAGGACATGCCTTCGGGGTACAGCGCCGTCGGTGGCCAGACCCTCAACCCCTACGACGCGAGCATCACCCCGAGTGGTTCGAGCGCAGGCAGCGCGGCGGCGGTAGCCGCGGGCATCGCAGCACTGGCGGTGGGCACCGAGACCAACGGGTCGATCCTCTCCCCGGCCCGCCACTGCTCGGTGGTGGGGGTCAAGCCGACAGTCGGGCTGGTGAGCCGGCAGGGCGTGGTGCCGATCTCCAGGACCCAGGACACCGCCGGTCCCCTCGCCCGCACGGTGCGGGACGCGGCGGCGCTGCTCGGCGTGCTCGCCGGGCCCGATCCGAGCGACCCGGCCACCGCGGCGGCACCGGCCGGCGTCGACTACCTGGCGGGGCTCCGGGAGGACGCCGCCGCCGGCGCCCGCATCGGGGTGGTCGAGCCGACCCGGCTCGCCGACGGGGAGGCGACGGTTTGGGTGGACGCCACCGAGGCGCTGCGCTCGCTCGGCGCGGAGCTGGTCCCCGTAGAGCTGGACGACGCCCCACCTGGATCGGCGGTCCTCGACTTCGAGCTCGCGCCGGCGCTCGCCGCCTACCTTGCTGGCCGCCGCGGGGAGGTGCGGGTGGCCGGCCTCGCCGAGGTGGTGGCGTTCAACCGCGCCCATCCCGCTGCGGAGCTCAAGTTCGGCCAGGCTCGCCTGGAGGCCGCGCTGGAAGTGGAGCACGACGACCCGGCGGCGCAGGCCGCCTACCGGGAGGCCCGCGTCGCCGACCTGGCTTTCGGGCGCGACGCCGTCGACCGGGCGCTGACCGGGCACCGGCTGGAGGCGCTGCTGTTCGCCAACGAGTCGAGCTGCGACCGCGGCGCCCGGGCCGGCTACCCGTCGGTGGCGGTGCCGGCCGGCTACACCAGCACCCACCGACGGCCGGTGGGGGTGACCCTGCTCGGGCCGGCGTGGAGCGAGGCCCGCCTCCTGGCCCTGGCCTACGCCTTCGAGGCGGCCACCCGCGCCCGCCAGGTACCGTCGGCGGTCAATCCCGCCCAGTACCGCCGGCCGGCGGGCTGACCTCCCGAGGCCGCCGAGCTCTGTCAGCGCAGCGCCACGCCGGCGATGGCCGTCAGGGCCACCGTGCCGAGCATCTGCCAGGTCACCTGGTCGCCGACGGGGCCGCAGTGGAGCCGCTGCAGCCACCCGGTGACGCTCGCCGCCGCGGAACGGACGACCACTCCAACCCCCCGCCGGCTGGCGAGCAGCGCACCGAGCACGACCGCGCCGAGCGCTTCGGCGCAGTCGAGGAGGGCTGCTCCGCCGGGGACCCGGGAAGGGGAGGGGGAGGGAAGGGCCAGTCGGTGCCCGCGGAGGACTACTGCGTCGTATGCCCGCCGGTCGAACATCCCGGTCGCTGCGCGGATCGCCGACCGGTCGAGGTGGGGGAAAACGCCGACCGCGAGTGAGGCGGCCAGCAGCAACACCGCCGGCGCCAGTAGCCTCCCGGCTCCGGCCGGCCCGGAGCCTGCCGCCTGTTCCTCGGTCGAGGTGGTCTCGTCGTCCTCACCGCCTCCGACCGCCTCCGCCCCGCCGGCTGCCGGCCCGCCCACTGCGAGCCCGCCCGACGCGACCCGCCGGGCAGCGAGCGCCTCTTGCAGCCGGCGGCCCACCGCTGCCAGCACCGCCCCACTGGAGCCGATGACGCTGAGGGCGTAGACGGCCTCGATCGGGGCACCCCAGCGTCCCGCGGCGACGACCAGCAGGTTCTTCCCCTCCGCCGAGGCGAACGGCGGCAGGTCGGCCAGAGCGAGCGCCCCGACGGCGAGGATCGCCAGGGTGGCTGCTCCCGCCGAGCCGAGCGGCCTGGCCGCCTCGAGGTGGCCGGACCCGGCAGCGCAGGGGCGTGCCGGCCCGCCGGCGCGACTGCCCGGTACGCCGCCGGCACTGCCCCCCGGGGAGCGGTGGAGCGCGACGACGCCGGCAGCGAGGAACATCGCCGCCTTGGCGAGGCCGTCGCCCACCACGAGCACGGCCACCGCTGCGGTGGCTCCCGAGGTGAGCAGGCCCAGCCCGAGCAGGTACAGCCCGGTGTGCGAGACGGTGACGAAGCCAAGGAGCCGGCGCAGGCGGCGCTGGCGCCCGGCCATGACCGCCCCGACCAGCGCGGTCAGCGCCCCGAGGGCGCACAACCCGGC
This sequence comes from Actinomycetes bacterium, assembly GCA_021846485.1. Taxonomy (GTDB): domain Bacteria; phylum Actinomycetota; class Acidimicrobiia; order Acidimicrobiales; family Palsa-688; genus JAKAQB01. The sequence continues at coordinate 2,586 of JAJZWW010000203.1, read as the reverse complement.
ACTCAGCCCGGCAGTGCCGCCCGGCATCCGGGCGCCGGAGAACACCGTGGTCCAGATCCGGGCCAGGCCGAAGACGCCCATCTCGCTCATCACCCCGGCGAACAGGACACACGCCGGCACCGGGGCGGTGCCGTAGGCGTCGGGGAGCCAGAAGTGGAACGGCACGATCGCCGCCTTGGTGAGCAGCGCGGTCGCCAGGGCGGCGAAGGCGACGATCGCCGCCCCGCCGAGGCGGTGGCCGGAGAGCGCCTCGCCCATACCGGCCAGGTCCAGGGTCTGGGTGCGGTCGTAGAGCAGCGCAATGCCCACCAGGAACAGGAGCGTTCCCACCGAGGCGGTCACCGCGAACTCGAGGGGCCCCTCGGCCTCGGCGTAGAAGCCGGTGAGGACGACTGCGGTGATCGCGACCAGCTCGAAGCCGACGAACATGTTGAACAGGTCCCCCGACAGGGCGAAGTCGATGGTCCCGGCCAGGAACACCAGCACCAGCGCCGGGTACCTGCCGCCCATGCGGTCGAAGAAGCTCCGGCTGTAGACCAGCGCCACGGTCGCCAGGGAAGCACTGAGAGGGCGAACCCGGTCCCCATCGGGCCGACGGCGTAGTCGACGCCGATCGCCTGGCCGTGGCGGGGCACCCACCCGCCGAACCAGTAGACCACCCGGCCGCCGAGCGACCCGGCCAGCTCCGCCCCGCACAGGGCGGCGGTAGCCGTCGCGGCGGACAGGGCGATCAGGTCGCGCAGCCACGACGGGAGGCGGTCGCCGAGCCCCCCGAGAAGGGCGGCGGCGGTGAGCGGCACCGCGATCGACAGCGGGATGACGCTGGAGAGGGGCAACGGCCGGTCTCGGCTCGGCTGTCAGTGTCGCTCCGGGCGGACCGCCCTCGGATCGAGGGTCCCCGTCCGCTTGTGGACCTGGATGGTCAGGGCGAGCAGGAGGGCAGTCACCGCGGCGCCGATCACCACGTCGGTGAGCGCCAGGGCCTGCACGATCGGGTCGACGGAGGGAGCGGGGTGACGGCCGAGGTCGAGCACCACCGGGGCCCGGTCCCCGCTGCGGTAGCCGACCTCGAGCAGGAGTATGTCGGTGGCCGACTGGGCGACCGACACGCACACGACCAGGTGGACGAGGTTGCGGCTGGTGACCACCCCGTAGAGCCCGACGATCAGCAGCCAGCCGACGACGCCGTAGGCGAGGACGCTCGTCTGCCGTCTCTCCCCCGGATGACCTCGGTCTGGTCGAGCAGCTCGGAGACGACCAGCACGAACGACCCGGCGACCTCCACCCCGACGGCGAGGTTGAGCACGAGGACGGTCCCGCCCGAGAAGATCGCGCCGGGAGTGCCGAGCGGGAGGACGTTCAGGAGAAAGGCCCCGCCCGAGGCGACTCCGGCGAGGCCGACGGCCAGGTAGCCGAGCGCGCCGGCCCCTTCTGCCCCCTCCAGCAGAAGCCCGGGGCGGAACCGGTCCACCGTGCGGTAGTCGGTGGCCAGGTACAGCACGAACACCGCGGTCGCGGCGACCACCCCGCCCTGGAAGCCGCCTCCAGGTGAGACCTGCGCGTGGGTGAGCGTCTCGGCGGCGACGACCACCAGGACCGCGCAGAGCACCACCCCGAGCAGCCCGACGGTCGGGCTCGGCGGGGGGATCCGCCGGCCCGGGGCCCGGTCCTCGGGTCGCGCTCGCCGCTCGTCGGCGAGCGGCCGGAGCAGCACCGAAACGCCGGTGACCGCGGCGAAGGGCATGAGCTCCTCGAAGAGGGTGTCCACCCCCCGGTAATCGAAGGTGATCACCGAGACGATGTCGGTGGTGTGCCGCTGGCGGACCGCGACGCGCACGAAGTGCTCCCCATAGGCGGCGACCACGGCCTCGCTCACCGCGGGCCCTCGGCCTGCCGGCGGACCTCGATCGAGCGGGCCAGGGCCTGGGCGAGCAGCGGGGAGGTGACCACCGCCAGGACAGCGACGGCGAGGGCGGCCAGGCCGGAGGCGTCCAGTCCGTCGCGCACGACGACCGCGGCGCACACCAGCGGCACGCCGAGCACGGCCGCGGGAGTGACCAGGTGCAGGCGATGGAGCGGGTCGTCGAGCAGGGCCATCCCGAGGCTCGAGGCGGCGATGACCGCCACCCCGAGCCCGAGGAGCACGTCGGCGACGACCTCGGCGATCACACCCAACGCTCGAGGAAGCGGGCGAAGGTGAGCGAGCCGCCGGCGGAGAGGACGACGAGGACCACGGCCACCGAGGCGAGCGCCGGCTCGCCGCTGCCAACGGCCACGAGCAGCAGGAACAGCGACTGGATGGTGCCGGCCAGCGACAGGGCGACCAGGCGGCTCTCCGGCTCGGCCCGCCAGCACGCCCACGCGCAGGGGACCTGGGCGGCGAGGAGGGCGACGGCCGCGGCGAAAAAGGCGGTCAAGGCCGGGCCCGCAGCTCGTGGACGAGAGCCTCGCCGGTGGTGGTGTCCAGCTCGATCACCACCCGCCCCGGGGTCAACGACTCGAGCGCGCCGACCACCGCCGCCCGCCGGGCTCCCGGCCAGCCCCCGCCGCGCACCTCGGTGGGCACGCTGAGCGTGCGCGCCCCGA
>JAJZWW010000202.1 GCA_021846485.1 Actinomycetes bacterium | reverse complement strand
CGAGCGGGAGATCGCCGCCTTCGGGCCGCCGGGCCGCAACGGCGGCTGGGTGTCATCGGGGATCGCCGGCAGCTGGGCTGTGCACGCCGAGCGGGCCGGCGCCGACGCCGCAGGGCGGGCGGAGCGCGCCACGTGGGCGGCGGTGGACGAGATCGGGGCGGTCGCCCCGCAGAGGGCATCGAGTGCGGCTACCTGAAGGCCGGGGATGCTCGGTAGCGGCCACGACGGGACCGCAGGTGGCCCACCTCTCCGCCGGCCTGCAGGCGGCGAGGGCCCGGGGCGTCGGGCCGGCCGACCTGCGGGACCTGGACCCGGGCGAGCGCGAGGAGCTGGCCCACGTGCACGGCGCCCGGTCGGCGACGTTCGCGCCGCACGGCGCCCGGATCGACCCGGCCCGCCTCGCCAGCGGCCCGGCCGACGCCGAGGTGCGGGCCCGGCTGGAGGCGACGACCCGCCGGGAGCTCCCGGCCGCCGCCGCCGTCGTCACCCACCACTGGGCGGCCCGCGCGCCGTCCCTCGGGGCTGGTGACGCCTCCGCGGGTCGGGCAGCGCGCCCGGGACTGGGAGCCGGAGCCGGTGCGGTTCTCGGTGTCGACGGCGATCGTGCGCACCTTTGGGTGCCGCCGACCGCTCCGAGGATCGTACCCACCGCGAAGCCCGCCGGGCCCGGCTGCTCGCACCGGTGGTGCCAGCAGGGTGACCGGGGTGACCGGGGTGACCGGGGTGCGGTGTCGTCGCGGCCCCGGGCGCGCCGGGCCGGTCGGGCGCTGGGGTGATGCGCCGGCCAGGGTCCGGAGGATAGGGTCAGGTGGCCCGGTACGACCGCGGCTCGCTACGGCTACGACCGGTCGTGACGCCAGGAGGTAGGTCTGTGGCTCTCGACGACGCCAGTGCCCTCGTCGACTTCGGCTCGCTGCTCGACGACGAGGAGCGCATGGTCCAGCAGACGGTCCGCAGCTTCGTCGACAAGGCGGTGCGGCCGAACATCGCCGCCTGGTTCGAGGAGGGCGTTGCGCCCGGGGAGCTGGCGTCGGAGCTCGGCGGCCTGGGGCTGTTCGGGATGCACCTCACGGGTTACGGGTGCGCCGGCACCAATGCGGTCAGCTACGGGCTGGCCTGCCTGGAGCTCGAAGCCGGCGACAGCGGGCTGCGCAGCTTCGTGTCGGTGCAGGGGTCGCTGGCGATGTACTCGATCTGGCGGTGGGGCTCCGGGGAGCAAAAGCAGGAGTGGCTGCCGCGCCTCGCGAGCGGCGAGGCCATCGGCTGCTTCGGGCTGACCGAGCCGGACTTCGGCTCCAACCCCGCCGGGATGCGGACGACTGCCCGGCGCGACGGGAGCGACTGGGTGCTGAACGGCGCGAAGATGTGGATCACCAACGGCAGCCTCGCCGACGTGGCGACCGTGTGGGCCCGCACCGACGAGGGGATCCGTGGCTTCCTCGTGCCCCGGGGGACGCCGGGCTTCTCGGCCGGCGACATCCACCACAAGCTGTCGCTGCGCGCCTCGGCGACGTCCGAGCTGGCGCTCCAGGACGTGCGCCTGCCCGCCTCGGCGATGCTCCCCGAGGGCCGGGGGCTGTCGGCGCCGCTGTCGTGCCTCGACGAGGCGCGCTTCGGGATCGTCTGGGGGGCCATGGGCGCCGCCCGCGACTGCCTCAACACCGCCTTGGCCTACGCCGGCGACCGGGTCCAGTTCGACCGGCCGATCGCCGGCTTCCAGCTGACCCAGGCCAAGCTCGCGGACGCCGCGGTGGAGCTTTCCAAGGGTCTGCTGCTGGCGCTCCACCTCGGGCGGCTGAAGGACCAGGGGCGGCTACGCCCCGAGCAGGTGAGCGTCGGCAAGCTCAACAACGTGCGCGAGGCCATTGCCATCGCCCGCGTGTGCCGCACCGTGCTCGGCGCCGCCGGGATCACCACCGAGTACCCGGTCCTCCGTCACGCCAACAACCTCGAGTCGGTGCTGACCTACGAGGGGACCGCCGAGGTGCACCAGCTCGCGATCGGGCAGGCTCTGACAGGGATCTCCGCGTACCGATGAGACCGGGCCCGGCCCCGGCGGACGACGGGCTACAGGGCGAGCGCAGCCAGGCCGCCGGCATGGCGCATTGGGGTGAGGCGGGCACCCGGCACAACGTCGCCCGTGCCGGCGGTGCGCGGCCGCCTCGTCGACAACAGGGTTGCCACGGTGTCGAAGGACGGGCGTGGGACGGGCAAGGCCCCCGGCCGGTCGGTACGGACGGTTCGCACAGGGCGCCGGCGGCTCCCTTTCTGTCGCCGGCGCAGCCGAGACAAGGACGGCGTAGCTCGGGCCTTGGTCGTGGGCGGCACGCGTAGCGGAGCTCACTCCTCCGCCAGGGCGTCGACGCGCGCGGCCGTCGCCGCGTCGGGTTCGGGCAGGGGCGCGGCGAGGAGGTGCTCGGCGGCGAGCTCCTGCCCTGCCTCCAAGAGGTAGGCGGCGCGCGCCACCACGATCAGCCGGTCCAGGGTGTGACGGAAGAAGCGGGTGCCGTGGTCGGGGTCGCCGACCGCCCGCTCCGCCTCGTCGACGGCGCGGTCGAGGCCGGCTCGTGCCCGGTCGCCGGCCAGCGAGCCGGCGGAGCGGCACAGCTGGCCGAGGCGTCCGGCCACGACCTCGAGGATGGGCAGGCGACGGAGGTCGGCCAGGACCTGGGCGACGAGGACGTTGTGGGTGCCTTCCCACGACTCGTAGACGATCGAGTCGCGATAGAGGCGGGGCAGGACGCTGAACTCCTCGATGGTGCCGTTTCCGCCGAGCACCTCAATGGCCTGGCGCACCGCGCTGGTGGCGTCTACCGAGCAGGCGTACTTGGTCGCGTTCACCAAGAAGCGGTGGTAGAGCACGGCTTCGTCGTCCGCGCTCCCCGAGTCGATCCGGTCCTCGAGGGCGGTGAGGGCGAAGACCAGGTGCAGGGCCCCGAGCCAGGAGACGCGGAGCTGGGCGAGGATCGCCCGGACCGCCGGGAACTCGCGGATGGGGCTGCCGAAGGCGCGCCGGTGCCGGGCGTAGGCGGAGGCTTCGAGATAGGAGCGGCGCATCATGCCGGCGGCGCCGACGGCCGTCATCCACCGGCTGGTGTTGAGCACCACGCCGACGGCGGTGCGAAAGCCGTGCTCGACGGGTCCCAGGGGCCAGGCGATGGCTCCATCGAAGTCCACCTCCCCCGACGCCATGCCCCGCGTGCCGAGCTTGTCCTTCAGCCGCCGCAGGGTGACGCCGTTGGGCGCGCCGTCGACCAGGCGGGGCATGACGAAGCATCCGAGGCCGCGGGTCCCAGGGGGGCCACCCGGCACCCGTGCGGTGACGAGGAACTGCTGCGCGTCGGCTACGGAGCAGAACCACTTCTCGCCGCTCAGCGCGTAGCTGCCGTCCCCGCGCGGGTCGGCCACCGTCTCGTTGGCGCCGACGTCGCTGCCTCCCTGGACCTCGGTGAGGAACTGGGAGGCGCGCTCGGCCGTGCGGTAGTCGGTCCGCAGCAGCGGGGGGAGGAAGCGGTCGCGGATCTCCCCGGAGGCTACCCGCCGGAGGGCCCGGGCCAGGCCGATCGTGCACACCGCCGGGCAGGCGTGACCTGCTTCACCCTCCAGGGACAGGAGGTAGAGGAGGGTTGCCTGCTCGAACGCCCGGCCCGGCAGGCCGGTGAGAGCCACCAGCCCGCTGCCCCACACGACCGCTCCGGCGGTGTGGTAGTCGGGGTCGAACGCGACCTGCTCGACCCGCCGACCGACGGCGTCGTAGCGGGTCAGCTCCGGCAGGTGCGCCCGGTGCTCGTAGCGCAGCGCGCACGGAGCGACGACCTGGACGACCTCACGCCCAAAGGCCCGCGCCACCGGCTCCAGCGCCGCCGTGCGCTCGGCCGGCAGCGCGCCGGCGAGGATTGCCCGGAGCGGGCCGTCGGCCTCGTACGGATCGGTGGGGAAGGCACCCCGCCACGCCAGCAGGTCGTCGCGAGCGGTCCGGAACGTCACGGCGCAGTCTCGCACGGGCCGGAACCGGGGCGGTAGTCCGCTCCACCGGCGATGCCGGGTCGCGGCAGCCGGGCGACGAGACCCCCGAGACGACCCTCGCGGGGAGCCGGGGTGGTGGCCGGGGCGGGGCTGGACCTTGCCGGTGGAGCTCGCCGTTCCGGTCGACGGGGAGCCGGGGCGGTGGTCGTGGCCGGGCGCGGCCGGCCCGAGCCGCGTGGCCGCTCAGGTGCCGGCGGCGGCCGGGTCGGTCAGCTTCATCAGGTACTCGCCGTGGGTGGCCAGCAGCTCGACCAGGTTGTCGAAGTAGAGGCGCTCGCCGTCGTAGCTGCCGGCGGGCAGCCCGTACCAGCGGACGTCACGCCGGCGGATCGCCGGGGCGAGCGCCCCACGGTCGGCGATCAGCTCGGGCATCGCCCGCCGCTCGATCGCCACGACCAGCGGCGGGGGGGCGGCCTGGGCGGGGTCGAGGGTCTCGGCGGCCTGCAGGTCGAGCACCGTCCTCCAGAGGAGCCGGTGCCCGTCGACGATGCGCAGCTCGACGTGGGTGGGCTCCCCGGTCTCGGGCGGCGGCGGGCCGGCGCAGCCCCAGGACGGGTCGAGGACCGCATAGCCGAGGCGGGCGAGCTGCTCGTTGATCCCGTCGCGCAGCCCGACGGGGAGGTGCCCGGGGGGGACCCGGGCGCCCCGGCCCACCGAGCGGTCGTGCACGTCGCGGGTGAGCCAGATCTTGTGGTCGGCGGGCCCGCCGCCGTCGTGGCTCTGGCCGAACGCGGCCTGCCCGACCCCGGTGAGCGGGTCCACGCCGAGCAGCTCCCACACCGGGGCGAGGGTGGCGTCGGGGTCGGCGACCAGGTCCTCGTAGCGCACCCGGGCGCGCCGCTCGGCGGGCAGCTCCTCCTCGGCCTTCAGCATCCGGGTGGTGCGCTCGTGCCAGTAGGCGCCGAGGGCGGCCACGTGGTTGGTCGGGTGCACCCTGGCGAAGGTCCCGAAGCCGTAGGCCTCCAGCCCGAACGGCTCGGCCTCGAGCGCGGAGCCGATGAAGTCCATGCAGTGGCGGTAGAGGAACACGAAGCGGGCGTCGGGCCACACCCGGGCGACCACGTCGACCTGCTCGACGGTCGACAGCGACTTGTCGCACCAGCGCGCCTTGCCCTTGGTGGCCAGGTAGGGGGCGATCAGCCGCTCGACGGTCTCCCGGGCGACCGCGTCGGCGACCCCCTGGCCCTCGGGGAACCCGAGGCGCCCGGACACCGACGCGCAGTGCCGGGCCAGGTCGGCCAGCTCGGTCTCGCTCGGGCAGGCGATCTCGGGGTGGCTGTCGAGCAGCCAGCGCAGCAGCGTGGAGCCGCTCCGGGCGGTGCACACCACGAAGCCCGGCCCGGCGGCGCCGCCGTCCCCGGGGCCGCCGCCGGCTCCGCTCGCCCCGGCCCCCACTTTCCCCCCTTCTCCTCGTGGCTCCTGGCCGGCGCCCGCCGCCGCCCCCGGCTCGGCTGTGGGTTGCACCCGCGGACCTCCTCGGTCGTGCGCCGGCGGCGTCTCGCTCCGCCCGGCGGTGAGCGATCGAGGATAGTCGCCGGGGACGGCCCCGCCGACCGGCGGCATCCCCGTGGGGGAGGAGTGGCTGCTGGTAGCGTTGGGGCTGCTGTGAAGACGAGCTCGCCGCGGCGCCGCGGCGCCCCCGCCCGAGCCCGGAGCGCCCCGCCGGCCCGCCGGGCACCCTCCCGCGGCGGTCCCCGACCGGCCGCCCGCCGCTCCCTCGCGGCCCGGCTGCGGCGGGTGCCGCCCGAAGCGTGGGGAGGGCTGATCCTGCTCTTGGCGGTGCTCGCCGGCCTGGGCATCTACAGCGACCTGGCCGGCCCGGCCGGGCGCGGCCTGCGCACCGGCGCCGCCGACCTGCTGGGCCTCGCCCGGGTCCTCGCCCCTCCGGCCCTGGCGGCGGTCGGAGCCGCCCTCGTCGTGCGCCCCCACCTCCCCGACGAGCCTGGCGGATCCCCCCGGGTCTCGCCCGCCCGGCTGGTCGCCGGGTCGCTGCTGGTCCTCGTCGCCACCTGCGGGCTGCTCGACTCGGCCCGCGCTCCGTCGGCGGTGGCCCGCCCGGCGCTGCTCGCGGGGCTCCGGCCCGCCGGGGGACTGCTCGGCTACGCCGCCGGCGGGCCACTGCGCGCCGGGCTGTCGGGGGTGGGCGCCGCGGTGGTGCTGGTCGCCGCCGGCCTGGTCGGCCTGCTGGTGCTCACCGCGACGCCCCTTTCGAGGGTGGCCGGGTGGGCGGTCGCCGGTGGACGCCTGGCGGGGCGGGGCGCCGCCGCCCTGGCCGCCGCAGCCCGCGACGCGG
>JAJZWW010000201.1 GCA_021846485.1 Actinomycetes bacterium | reverse complement strand
ATCCCGGTGTGGAGGTAGCCGACCACCGGCTTGGAGCGCAGCACCGTCTCCCCCTCGAGCTCGACCATGATCCGCAGCACCCCGTGGGTGGAGGGGTGCGAGGGGCCCAGGTTGAGGATCATCCGCTCCTCGCTCGGCACGTCGAGATCGAGGTCCCCGGGGTCGACGCCCACCCCTTCGGGCAGGCGCAGCACCCCGCCGCGCTCCCGGCGCAGCTCGGCGGGCGACTGCCGGCCGGGGGAGTCGAGCTCCTGGGCACCCTCGGAGGTCTTGTCCTGCAGCATCCGGTTGACCTCGGCGCCCCCCGGCACGGCGCGCCCGAGCAGCCGGTCGAGCAGGCTGCGCCGGCGGGCGTCGAGGCCGTCGCCGGCTGGCATCTGCGGGGCCGGGACGGGGGCCCCGGGGGCGCCGGGGAGGTCTTCGCTGGTGGTGGTCATGGTGGGTCGGCTCTCGTGCTCGGGGGTAAGGTCCGGGTCAGCGCCGGTCGGGGGACTCCTTGAACTGCACCGGCACCTCCCCGGTGGCGTAGTCCTTGCGCAGCGGGTGGCCCTCCCAGTCCTCGGGCATCAGGATCCGGCTGGGGTCGGGGTGGCCGTCGAAGCGGATCCCGAACATGTCGTAGGTCTCCCGCTCGTGGGCCTCGGCGCCCGCCCACACGTCGAAGGCGGTCGGCACCGAGGGGTCCGACGCCGGCACCTGGCAGCGGACCCGCAGGCGGCGCCGGGCAGCCACCGACCACAGCTCCACGACGACCTCGAAGCGCTCCGGGGTGACGCCCGCCGGCAGCTCCCGTCCGGGGTGGGTCAGGTAGTCGACCCCGCAGAGACCCACGAACAAGTCGTAGCCGTCGGAGCGGAGACCCTCGAGCAGCCCGTGGTAGCGCTCCCTGTCGGTGTGCACGACCATCGAGCCGAGGCTGTCGACCACCGGGCACCCGTGGGCCTCGGCGACGGCGTCCACCGGGGTGGCGGTGGACGGCGCGTGCGGGGGCGCGCCCGCCGGCTCGGTGCCGCTCATGCGGGCGCCCCGAGCCGGATCGGCCGGGGCGGCTCGGCCAGCCGGATGCCTGCACCCTCCCCCGGGCGCCGGGTGAGCTCACCGAGGCGGATCTTCTGGTGGAGGGTCAGGATGGAGTGGATGAGCGTCTCGGGCCCCGGGGGACATCCCGGGGCGTACACGTCGACGGGGACGACCTGGTCGACTCCCTGGACGATGGCGTAGTTGTTGAACATCCCTCCGGTGCTGGCGCAGACCCCCATCGAGATGACCCACTTGGGCTCCATCATCTGGTCGTAGACCTGGCGCAGGACGGGAGCCATCTTCTGGCTCACCCGGCCGGCGACGATCATCACGTCCGCCTGCCGGGGGGAGGCCCGGAACACCTCCATCCCGAAGCGGGCGAGGTCGTGGTTGGCCGCCCCGGCCGACATCATCTCGATGGCGCAGCACGCCAGGCCGAAGTTGGCAGGCCACGAGCTGGAGGCCCGGGCCCACTTGACCATCCCCTCCAGGGTGCCGGTCAGGAAGTTGTGCTGCAGGTTCTCCAGGCCCACCTAGCTCTCCTCTCCGGCCTGGGCGCCCACCGGGGGGGCCCACGACACCTCGTCGGCTCCGACCCCGGCCGCTCCCCCCGGCGAGCCGGGGACCACCCCGGCAGCGCTGGCCGACCCGCCGTCGCCGTCGCCGTCGCCGGCGGGGTGCAGCCCGGGGCCCTCGAGGGACACCTCGAAGGGGCGGGGCACCCGCCGCACGGTCGCCGAGGTGGTCCGAGTGAGATCCAGCGGGGGACGGTTGTGCAGCTTCTGCGCCGGGCCCCAGTCGAGGGCTCCGTTGGAGACCAGGTAGGCGAAGCTCACGGACACGATCCCGACGAACACCGCCATCTCGGCCAGCCCGAAGCTCGACAGCTGGCGGTACATGACCGCCCACGGGTACAAGAAGACCACTTCGATGTCGAAGATGATGAAGATCATCGCCACCAGGTAGAAGCGCACCGGGAAGCGGGTGGCCGGCTCGCGCCGGGAGGCAATGCCCGACTCGTAGGGCCCTTCCTTGGCCGCGGTCGGCCGCTTGGGCCCGAGCACCGCGGAGGCGGCGAACGAGCCGGCGGCGAACAGCGCGGCCAGGGCGAGCATCAATACGATCGGCAGGTACTGGACCATTGCGGCTTCCTTGGCTCGGTCCTCGGATCAGCGGGGGTGCGGGCACCGTTCTAGGCCCACCGGCCCGGCCGGCGCCAGCCCGGGGGCACCCGGGACAGCCTACCGAGCCGGGGCCGGGGTCCCGCCGCGCCGGGCCCCGGCCCCCAGCTTCAGGACGGCCCCTACCTTCAGTGGGCCCCGTGCCTCCAGCTTCAGTAGCAGTGCGGGCCGGCGGGAGGCTGGCCGGTGGTGTCGGTGCCCGGAGGGGGACCGGGGACCCGCCAGCCGGTGTCGACCACCACCCGGCCGCCCTCGACGCCGACCGCGTAGCGGTACAGCCCCCGCTGCGCCGGGCCGCGCCGCAGCTCCCCCGCCGCGTCGAAGCGCGACCCGTCGCAGGGGCATTCGAAGAAGCGGGAGCTGCGGCAGAACACCACCCGGCAGCCGCCGTGCGGGCAGGCCGCGTCGAGGGCCACGAAGCCGTCCTCCATGCCGGCCAGCTCCCGGCCGTGGTAGGCGAGCCTCGCCCGGGGGAGGTCGCCGGCGGGGTAGGCGACGACGTAGAAGCCGCCCACCGGGTCGTAGTAGGGGTCGGGGGAGCGGCGGAGGTGCTCGAGCAGCGCCTCGGCCGAGCCCAGCCGGTAGCGGTGGCCGCGCCGGCCCGAGGCGGTCACCAGGTAGTCCGTCGCCGCGCTGACCAGCCCGGCCAGGGCGGCGACGAAGACCGCGATCACCGCCTGCTCGAGCAGCTGTCGCCGGCCGATCCCGCCGGCCGGCCCGCGCTCCGAAGCGGGCTGTCGACGCCGGGCAGTCCACCAGGCCCGGGCACCGACGACCGCCAGGAGCAGCGCTCCCACGCCGGTGGCCACGCCGACGCCGAGCAGGTCCCAGGAGGTGACGAGCGGCGTGGTCGAGACGGCCGGCGCGAGCCTCACGCGACCAGCATGTCGCCGGCGTGACGCCGGTGACCACTCACCGAGGGTTTCGCGTTGGGAGGAGGGGCCCGTAGATTCGAGGGCGTGCCCGTCATCGATCCCGACCAGGCGGACCGCGACTGCGAGGTGCTCGTCGTCGGTGGCGGCCCTTCCGGCTCGGCGTGCGCGTACTGGCTGGCGGGCGCCGGCCACGACGTGGTGCTCCTCGAGCGCAAGCGCTACCCGCGGGAGAAGACCTGCGGCGACGGTCTCACCCCCCGCTCGGTCCGCCAGCTGGAGGAGATGGGCCTCGCCGGCGAGCTGGCCGCCTCCGGTCACCGCTACGAGGGCTTGCGCTCCCACGGGTTCGGGCGGACCCTGGAGCTGACCTGGCCGGGGCACCCGCAGCTGCCCGGACACGGCTACGTCATCACCCGCAAGGACCTCGATACCCTGGTGGCCGCCCGGGCCGCCCGGGCCGGGGCCACCGTGTGGGAGCGCGCCGAGGCGGTGGCCCCGGTGGTCGAAGACGGCCTGCTGCGGGGCGCGACGGTTGCCCGCAAGGACGCCCCCGACGCCCCACCGCTGCGGGTGCGGGCCCGCTACACCGTGGTCGCCGACGGCGCCAACTCCCGTTTCGGCCGGGCCCTCGGCACGACCCGCGACCGCTCGTACCCGCTCGGCATGGCCATCCGCGGCTACTACGAGTCCCCGCTGCACGCCGAGCGCTGGATCGACAGCTGGCTCGACATCCGCGACCGGTCCGGCCACGTCCTGCCGGGCTACGGCTGGATCTTCCCGGTGGGTGACGGCCGGGTCAACGTCGGCGTCGGGCTGTTATCCACCTTCAACCAGTGGAAGGCGGTCAACACCACCCACCTGATGGAGAGCTTCGTCGCCTACGCGCCGGCGGAGTGGGACCTGCGCCCGGGGACCGCGTGCGGGCCGGCGACGGGGGGTAGGCTGCCCACGGGACTGTCGGTGGGCCCGCACGTGGGCCCTACCCACCTGGTGGTCGGCGACGCGGGGGGCTCGATCAACCCGTTCAACGGCGAGGGCATCGCCTACGCCTACGAGACCGGGAGGATGGCCGCCGACGCGGTGCACCTGGCCCTCGCCAGCGGCGACGCGATGGCCCTCCACAGCTACCGCGACGCGCTCAGCGACCGCTACTCGCTGTACTACCGGGTCGCCCGGGCCTTCGTGAGGCTGATCGGCCACCCGGAGATGATGCGGGTGCTGGTGAGCACCGGGATGCGCAACCGCTCGCTCATGGAGTGGGTGCTGCGCATCATGGCCAACCTGCTGCGACCAGACGAGCTCGGCCCGGCCGAGGCGGCCTACCGGGCAGTGGCCGGCATCGCCCGCCTGGCCCCCCTGGCGACCCCCTGAGCGGCCCCGACCCCGGAGCTCCCGGACCGGCAGGGATCAACCGGCCGCCATCCGGGCGGCCACCTCGCCCACCGCCTCCACGACCGAGTCGATCTCCGCGTCGCGGTGGGCCAGCCCGGGGAAGAGGATCTCGTAGGCGCCCGGCGGGAGGGCCACACCGGCGTCGAGCAGGCCATGCATGAACGGAGGGTACGAACCGGTGTCCGCCGAGGCCCTCGCCCCTGCGTAGTCGGTCACCGGCTCGGCCACGAAGAACACCCCGACCAGGGTCCCCACCACCGGCACCTGGGCGGTCACCCCGGCGGCAGCGAACGCCGAGGTGAGCCCCGCGCCCAAGCGGGCGACGCGGCCGGCGAGCTCGTCGTAGGCCGCGTCGTCGAGCATCTCGAGTGCCGCGAGGCCCGCCGCGGTCGCCAGCGGGTTCCCCGACAGGGTGCCCGCCTGGTAGACCGGCCCGAGCGGGGCAAGCTGCTCCATGAGCTCCCGCCGGCCGCCGAACGCCGCCAGCGGCAGCCCGCCGCCGATCACCTTCCCGAAGCACCACAGGTCGGGGGTGACGCCGTAGAACGCCGACGCCCCGCCCCGGGCCAGGCGGAAGCCGGTGATCACCTCGTCGAAGACGAGCAGGGCGCCGGCGGCGTCGCACGCGTCGCGCAGGCCCGGCAGGAACTCGGGGGCCGGCGCCACCAATCCCATGTTGGCCGCCACCGGCTCGACGATCACGCACGCGACGTCGTCGCCGATCGCGGGCACGGCGTTGTAGGGCACCACCAGGGTGTCGGCCACCGCCCCGGCCGGGACCCCCGCCGAGGACGGCAGCCCGAGGGTCGCCACCCCGCTGCCCCCGCCGGCGAGCAGGCCGTCGGAGTGGCCGTGGTAGCAGCCCTCGAACAGCACGACCCGGTCGCGCCCGGTCGCGCCCCGGGCGACCCGGACCGCCGACATGCACGCCTCGGTCCCGCTGCTCACCAGCCGGACCTGGTCGCAGCCGGGCACCCGGCCGGTGATCTCCTCGGCGAGGAGCACCTCGCGCTCGGTCGGCGCGCCGAAGCTCGAGCCGTCCAGCGCGGCCGCCCGCACCGCCTCGACGATCCTCGGGTGGGCGTGGCCGTGGATCGCCGGACCGTAGGACTGCACCAGGTCGAGGTAGCGCCGGCCCTCGACGTCCCAGACCCACGGACCCTCGCCGCGGGCCACGAAGTACGGCGCTCCGCCCACCGAGCGGAACGCCCGCACCGGTGAGCTCACCCCGCCGGGCGTGACCGCGCACGCCCGCTCGAACAGGGATGCGTTGGTCGCCGCCTCAGCCACCGAGGACCTCCGCCGCCGCGCCGGCGAAGTAGGTGAGGACCAGGTCCGCGCCGGCACGCTTGATCGCGGTGAGCTGCTCCAGGGCGACCTCCCGGGCGTCGACCCAGCCCCGCTCGGCGGCGGCCACGACCATGGCGTACTCACCGCTCACGTGGTAGGCGGCGACCGGCACGTCGAAGCGCCGGCGGACCGCGGCGACGACGTCGAGGTAGGGCAGCGCCGGTTTGACCATGACGATGTCCGCGCCCTCCCCCACGTCGAGGTCCACCTCCCGCAGCGCCTCCCGGAGGTTGCGCGGGTCCTGCTGGTAACCGCGGCGGTCCCCGCCGGCGGCGACGGTGACGTCGACGGCATCCCGGAAGGGCCCGTAGAGGGCGGACGCGTACTTGGCAGCGTAGGCGAGGACCGCGACGTCCCTGCGGCCGGCGGAGTCCAGGGCGGCGCGGATGGCCCCGACCTGGCCGTCCATCATCCCCGAGGGGGCGACGACGTCGGCGCCGGCGGCGGCCTGCGCGAGCGCGACCCGGGCATAGGCCTCGAGGGTGGCGTCGTTGTCGACCTCGCCCCGGGAGT
>JAJZWW010000200.1 GCA_021846485.1 Actinomycetes bacterium | reverse complement strand
CGTCCCACTCGTTGCTGACGAACTTGACCAGCTCACGGTCGATGTCGTCGCCCTCGGGGTTGACCTCCAGCTCCTCCACGAGATCGGGCAACTGTCGCATCGCGACAACGATACGCATCAGGCTCGCACCTCCCTTTCGAAGATGTCATCCAACGCCAGTTCATCCAGGATCGCCCTCATGTCTCCCGGCTCGGGCCGGAACGGGAAGTCCCTGAACTGCTCGCTCGGCCGGTAGGAGCCGTACGGCCTCGTGCAGCCGGGCTCCCCCTGCTCTCCGGGGCACCCGTTGGTCATGAACGCGACCCCGTCCGCGACGGCCGCTTCCACCTCGCTGGTCGTCCCCCTGAGCAGCTCGAGGTTGCCGGCCGCATCGAAGCCGAAGTTGTCCCGGTCGTAGCCGGCGGACTCGATCAGGTGCTTGACCAGCTGCATACGCCTCCAGCGCCGCAGCGGCGACTTCGGCCGACCTCCCAGGCGCGAATCGGGTTCCGGGTTGAAACAGAAGAGATAGGAGAAAATTTCACGTTCCCGGAGCCGCACGAACGTCTCGACCAGGTCCCGGTCCGTCTCACCGAGCCCGACCAAGGTGTGGCAGTTGACCTTCCAGGGACCGAAGACGTCACGCGCATCGTCGACCACCGACCAATACTTGGTCCAGCTCAACCCGGCGCCGCCGGCGGGGACCTCGGTGCGCAGCGAGCGGAACAGCTCCTCGGTGACCGCGTCGAGGCCCACACCTATCATGTCTACGCCCAGCTCGTGGAACTGCTCGAGCTTCGCTCGGTTGAGCGTGGGCGGGGCCACCAGTATCGACAGCGGCGTGCGCACGGCACTGCGTATCTGCTCGGTTATGACACAGGTGTGACGGTACGCGAGCGGGCTCGTGACCATCGAGATGCACAGTCGGGTGAGGCGGTCCTCCGCCCGGGCCATCCGCTCCACCAGCTCGTCGGTGCGCACCAGGGGCCACTCCACCCGGATGAAGGACTTGTCCTCGTAGTCCCCCGGCCGGGTGCGCGCGAGACCGCAGTATGCACAGTCCGAGCGGCACCCCTCTTCGTAGTTGAGCAGGAGGTTGATCCCCCCGGAGGCGAGCTCGCGCCCGAAACGGCCCGACCGGAACCGCAACGCCATCGCGCTCGCCCCGGATATGCGCACCCAGTCGGGGCTCACCCGGGCGGCTGCGGGTCCCTCCCCGGTGACGGTGAGCTCCCGCCGCCCGGGACCCGCCCGCAGCTCCACGGGTGCACCCAGGTCGGTCACTGTGCTTCGGTCCGCTCGGGGAAGTAGCACGAGCCGTGGCGCACCGGCGCCGCCACAGGCCTCTCCAACGCTGCCCCACCGGCCTCCAGCAGAGCGCTCACCCACCGCCCGGGGGTGCCCAGGTCCTCGCTGTCCCTGAAGGCCGCCCCAACCGCTCGCTCCAGGGCCGAGCGCTCCAACCGCTTCCACTTGAGCCCGCCCTCCAGCTCGACGAGGGCCGGGGGCACCTGGCTGAAGTCGCCCGTGAACAGTGCGCTCTTGATGGTGTCGCCCTGCAGTGCGAGGTACAGCCTGATCGTGCCCGCGGGGGTTCGCAGGGTCGCCGTGCCGGTGGCATCGGGCTGCGGCCGACGCTGGTCGATCCAGCTGCGCTCCCCGTAGCGCTCCATTGCGAGGCGGTCCGCGAGCTCCAGCTCACCCCGGGAGGCCTCGCCCGCCTCGATCGACACGCCGAGGCGTGAAGCGAAGCCCGCGGCGACCAGCGGTCTCAGCTTGGCACCGTCCCAGCCATCTCCGGTTTGCTCCGACACCGTCGTGACCCGCTCGCTCACCACCGCCGCCGCCTTGTCGGCGAGCTTCGCGACCGGGATCCGCAGCACTCGCAGCATGAGCTCCACGTCGAGCGCCCCCAGCACGCTCGCGTGGAACAACAGCCCCCCGTTGCCGTCCAGATAGAGCCCCAGGCCGGCGATCTTGCGCCCGCCCACCTCGAGGTCGTTCTTGCCCCGGAAGCTCGCCTCGATGCCGAACTCGCCGAGCGCCTCGACGATACCCCCCGAGAGGCGGGCGAGCAGCTCCTTCGGGCGCTCTGCGACCGGCGCCCGGGTCACCAGGGCCACCCCGAGCTGGTCCGGGCCCATGATGATCGCGCCTCCTCCGGTCGGCCGCCGGCTGACCTCGGTCGAGGTCTGCGCGCACGCCTCGAGGTCCACCTCGGCCTCGAGGTGCTGGTAACGACCGACCAGTGCCACATGCCTGCGGTAGGTGTAGAGACGCAGCGTCGGAGGGCGTGCCGTCGCGTGCCTCGCGTAGCTCGCCATCAGGGCCTCGTCGAGCGCCAGGCCCTCCGCCGCCCCGGCACCGTCGTCGCTCAGCAGCCGCCAGGCGCTCACGAGGCCACCTCCAGTCCCACCTGGGTCAGCGCAGGGCCGTCCTGGCCGACCCAGGTCATCGAGCAACACCATTCGTAGAGCCTGGGCTCGAGGCCCCGGGACCTGGCGTAGTCGATCACTCCCTCGCCGGGATAGGCGATCCCGTTGAGACCGAGGTCCACCGCGGCGCGGTCCAGCTCCTGCTTCATGGCGCCCATCGGCCTGGCACAGCCGAGGTTGACCTTGGTGGTGGGCATTGCCAGGCGCGCCTGCTCGAAGAATGCCGTGACGTCGTCCACGGGCGGCGGAGGCAGGTCGGCCATCGGCGTGCCGACCAGGGGCACGAGGACCACGAGGATCAGCGTGGACACCGGGTAGGCGCTGACCATCTCCAGGGCCCGGTGCTCGCCGACGAAACGCCCGTAGTGCAGCCCCAGCACTATGTGGGGGATGATCCGCAGCCCCGCCCCGGCGAGGCGCGAGAGCGAGGCCTCGAAGTCCGACGCCTGGAGGTCGAGGTGGTAGACCTCCTTCACGGTTTCATCGGCTCCGATGATGTCGAGCATCACCCCGTCCACCCCGGAGGCGGCGAGCCCGTCGGCCAGCGCAGGCGAGACCACCCCCGAGTGGACGATAACCGTCATGCCGAGCTCCTCGCGTATCCGCGGGACGTGGCGCAGGTGGGCGAGCAGGGGCACGCCGCCGCCGCGAGTGGACCCACCCGATACGAGCAGGCCCTCGCTACCACCGGCCTTCAGCCGGCTGGCGAGCTCGAAGAGGTCGTCCCCGGAGCGCACGGAGATCATCCCGTCGAGCACCTTGGCCCGGCAGTGATCGCACTGCAGGGCGCACGCACCCCCGGTGACCGAGATCGGCAGGAACCTCCGGGGGTTGGAAGGCGTCCACTCCGAGGTCTGCCAGCGCTTGAGGCCCGGCGCGTAGAACTCCATCACGTCCGGGAACCGCTCCCGGCGCAGCTCGAACGCCGCGGTGCTGGTCGCCCTCATTCGGCCAACACCCCCTTGTCGCGGTACTCCTGCACCTGCTCGGCGAACCAGCCGGGCACCGACGGGCCCTCGACGAGCTCGGCATCCTCGACCGAGCCGGGGAGCACCTCGAGCTCGACCAGCCAGCACCCGAAGGGGTCTTGCTCGACCAGCCCGGGGTTCTCGACCACCGTGTCGTTGGTCGCCGCCACCACACCCGACAGCGGTGCCCGTAACGGTCCCACGAACTTCTCCGCCTCGAGCGAGCCGAGCGGCTCACCGCGCTGCACCTCGGTGCCGACCGGGATCATCGCCAACTGGGCCAGCGTCCCGTTGATCTCGAGCCCGAGGGGATCGAGGCCGACCCGCACCCTGCCGCCGCCCAGGCGCTCCACCCACATGTGGCCCTCGGAGTCATAGGCAAGGTCGGTCCTCATCCGGTAGCCGCCGACCTTCGCCCACTGGGATCGTTCCACTCCGCCTCCCTCGCCTTCTCGTCCGGCCCTGCTCATCCCACCAGCACGCCCGCCTGGCCGATCGCCTCCGCCGCGGCGCGGCCAAAGGCCCCGCACTCGCACAACAAGGCCCTGGCCTCCGCCAGCGTCCTACCGGTCACGCCGGCGGCCGCAGACCGCACTTCACCGTCGCCCGGCGCCTCGATGTCCATCCGCTCCACCCTGTTGCCCACCACGCTGGCCCGGACCCTGACTCCTCCCGACCGCCCCGTCAGCACCCACACCCCCGAGCGGATCTTCGCCTTCCATCCGGCCGAGCGGGGACGATCGGGGCCGGCCAGCCAGCCACCGTCCACGAACTTGCGGTCGAGCAGCTCCATGTGGTCGAGCTCGGCCCCCGACAGCTCCCCGCTTCGCGGCCTCAGCCCGAGCGCGCCCGCAAAAGCGTCGACCGCCGCGCCGATGAACGCTCGCGCATCGGCCGAGGTGTCCTCGGGGCACCCGACGTACCGACGCATCAGCCTGAGCAGCTCCGATCGGGACACCGGATCGGGCACCTCCAGCACCGAGGTCGCCGACTCGTGGTCGAAGCTTTCGATCAGGTTGCCGACGAGCACCACAGCCGCGTCGATCTGGCCCGCTCCGTAGCCGCAAACCTTCCTGTCGGCGACGACCACCTCCATCTCTTCGTCGAGGCGGGCGGGCACCCCGGCGGCCCGGAAGGCTGCTACCGCAGGGCCGAGCAGGCTCCTCAACGCCTGGCCACGCGAGGCGGGGACCGCCTTGGCCGGCAGGCTGATCTGGAACAGCAGCTGGGCCCCGTCGAGGAACACCGGCCCTCCACCGACCATGCGCCGGTAGACCGGCCAGCCGCGCCGGCTGCAGTGCCCGACATCGACCTCGTCGAGGCTGCGGTGGTAGCCGATGCTCACGCAGCCCGCGTCCGTGCGCAGGAACGACAGCGTCGGCGTCTCACCTCCCGAGACCTCCTTTGCGATGGCGTGCCACAGCGTCTGGGAGCGCAACGGGCTCACGGTGCCCAGCTCCAGCACCCGCAGCTGCTCAGGCACCGTGACGGCCCGCCCCACCCATCGCCTCGTCGATCAGCTCCACGATGTCCCGCACCTTCAGGTGCTCGTTGCCGGTGGACTTCGCCGCATCCTCGAATCGCGACACCTCGTAGGGGCAGCAGACGACCAGGGCGTCTGCGCCCGTAGCCGCAGCCTCCCTCACCCGCCGCTCCGAGAGCCGTTCGCTCGTGTGGTTGCCGGTGAAGCTGTCGAGCCACATGCCGCCTCCCCCGCCACCGCAGCAGTACCCGTTCTCCCGGCAACGTCCCATCTCGACCAGGCGGACCCCCGGTATCGCCTCTATGAGCCGGCGTGGCGCGTCATACTCGCCGTTGTGGCGACCGAGATAGCAAGGGTCGTGGAACGTGACGGTCAGGTCCAGCTCGCGGTCCCAGGCAAGCTCGTCGACGAGCGGCGCCAGGAACTGGGTGTAGTGGGCGACGTCGTAGGTGTGGCCGCGCGCCGGGTACTCCTTCACCAAGGCGTTGAAGCCGTGGGGATCGGGGATCACGATCCGATTGAACTCGTACTTGCCGAGCGTGGCCACCACGTCTTCCATCAGCGCCTCGAAGAGCCCCTTCTCGCCGGCGAGGCGCTGGGAGTCCCCGATGGTCTTCTCCTCGGGACCGAGAATTGCCCAGTCGACCCCCAGTGCATCGAGGACCCGGGCAAAGGCCTGGGCGGCCTGCTGGCCGCGGGGGTGGTAGCTCCAGTAGTCCTCGACGTAGAGCAGCACGTCCACCGGCCGCGGATCGCTCGGCAACACCCGTACCGGCACGCCTGCCCCCTTGGTCCAGGCATGGCGACGGCGGGGATTCTCCCCGAGGCAGTTCCCGTAGCGAAACGACTTCTCGAACACGTCCTGCAGCTCGGGAGGGACCTGGCCCCGACCGATCGCCGCTTCGCGCACCGCAGGCACGATCTGGATCATGTCGACCTGCTTGGGGCACACCCTCAGGCAGTTGCCGCAGGTCGTGCACATCCACAGGTCCGGATCCCCCACCAGGTCGGTCCCGGTCTGGACCTTGCGGTGTAGCTTGCGGGGCCCGTACTCGCCCACGAGGTCCACCGGGCACACCGGCACACACTTGCCGCACCCGTAGCACCACTCGAGGGACTCCCCCCCCGGCAGCGCGCTGATGAGCTCGAAACCCCCGGACCCGTAGTCGCGAAGGACCCTCGGCTCGAACATCCGGTTCCACATCCCGGGCAGCTCCCAGGAACGGCCCGATATCGTCGAGGTGACCGTCGCCTCCTCGAGCTCCACAGCGCTCGGCGCTTGCTTCCTGCCTCCGACGGGCATGCTCACACCTCCGGGCGGTAGACGCCTAGGAGCCGCCGGACCAACGCCGGCAGCTCGGGAACGATCCGGTTGAACTCCTGGGTCATGCGCATCCGCAGGACCGTGTACATGTAGATGCCGTAGACGCAGGCCAGGAAGACATCCAGGGCGAACGGGCTCTCGCCGATGA
>JAJZWW010000199.1 GCA_021846485.1 Actinomycetes bacterium | reverse complement strand
CTCCGACGCCGATCAACTTGACGCCGCTCTCGGCCGGCGCGACGTCCTACACGGTGAGCGGTCTCAGCGACGGGACCACTTACTACTTCACGGCGAAGGCGATCAACGCGGCAGGTTCGTCGCCAGCCTCCAACGAGACCTCGGCGACGCCGGTGAGCCCTCCGCCGCCGGTGGCCGCCTCCTCGGGCTACTGGGAGGTCGCCGCGGACGGCGGGGTGTTCAGCTTCGGCGACGCCCGCTTCTACGGCTCGATGGGCGCCAAGCCACTCAACAAGCCGGTGGTGGGCATCGCCGCGACCCCCGACGGCCACGGCTACTGGGAGGTCGCCGCGGACGGCGGGGTGTTCAGCCTCGGCGACGCCCGCTTCTACGGTTCGATGGGCGCCAAACCCCTTGCGGCTCCGGTGGTGGGCATGGCGTCGACCCCCGACGGCCACGGCTACTGGCTCGTCGCCGCGGACGGCGGAGTGTTCAGCTTCGGCGACGCCCGCTTCTACGGTTCGGAGCCGGGGATGGCGGCATCCGCCCGGACCTCGGCACCGGTGGTAGGCATCGCTGCCACCCAGAGCGGCAAGGGCTACTGGGAGGTGACCTCGACCGGGCAGGTGCTCACCTTCGGTGACGCCCGCCTCTACGGTTCGATGGCCGGCAAGTCGCTCAACAAGCGGGTCGTGGGCATCGCCCCCGCCAACATTCTCGCGGACCGCGCAAGTCATGCGGGGACGATGTCATAGACGCCGTCGCTCTGTCGGCGGTTGTGCTCGGCGTCGACCGCACCGGTCCGGCCGGCGCTGGATCGACATCATGAACGACACCCCGGAAGGAAGCGCCCCAGCGCAGCATCCAGCGACAGGTACTCCACATGGAGTTGTACGCGGGCACGTCGTCACCGCCGTCCGCCTACTCCGCGCACGCCTGGCCGAGCCCTGGACCCTCGGTGCACTGGCCGAGGACGTCTACTTGTCGCGCTCGCAGCTCGTGCGATCCTTCGACGCCATGGTCGGAATGAGCCCGATGGCGTACCTGCGCCACATCCGAGCCGAGCAGATGGCCCGCTTGCTGGCCTCGACGGACCTGTCGATCGCCGAGGCTGGCCGCTCGGTCGGCTGGACCGACCCGAACTACGCGAGTCGCTGTTTTCATGCGGCTTACGGCCTCTCGCCCACCGAGTACCGGCGCCGGCAGCTCCGGTCCTCTCTCCGCTGACGCTGTGGTGGGTCACAGGGAGCGCCTGTTCGGGCCGTTACCGGCTGAGGTCGCGGCCGGAGTCGATCTGCTGTTCCAAGCCGTGTCGCCGTCGAGGCTCGTTGCTGGCGGTGGCCTGCGCCCGATGGGTGGCAGCATCGGCGCGTCGGTGGTCGAGCCGCTGGCCTTGGCTGCTGGGGGTCGGTCCGAGCGGGTCGGTGCTGGTGATGCCGTAGCGGTCGCGGTAGGCGGCGATCGTGCGGAGCTGCTCCTCCCAGGCCGCTCGCCGGGCCGGGTCGGTGGGTGGTGCTCCGAGCCGCCGCACCCACGCCTCGCCCTCCTGGACGGCTTGGCTGGTGAGGGCGGTGGCGCGTTGGTCGATCAGGTCCCGCAGCTCGGTGAGGGTGCGGTGCATGTCGGCGGGCATCGCGCCGAGGGCCTCGGGGATCAGGCCGGCGACGTAGCGGGGTCGGCGGCGGGGCCGGGTGCCCCCCGACCGGGCGGCGGTCGGCTTGGCGATCCGGGCGGCGAGCACCGCCGCGAGGTCCTCGGCCCCGTCGAGCCCACCGGCCCGGACCGCACGTGACAGGAGCTGTTCGGGCTGGTGGCCGTCGGCTTCGCTGCGCCGGAGCTGGGCGACCAGCGACCCGAACGAATCACCGTCGACGGCCGCCGTCGCTCGGCGCACGGCGAGGCCGCTGGCGGCGACGGCCGCGGCGAACCGCTGGTGTTGGGCGGCTTGGGCGATCGTCTCGTACTCGGCGGCGAGCTGGGCGATGCTCGACCACTTCTCCTGCTCTGCCTCGATCGTCTCGTGGGCGGACTTCTCCGCGCCTTGGTGCTGGAGCACCCCGCAGAGGGCGGCGGAGGGTGCGAGGCCGATCACGCTGCCCGGCCCATGGGTGTCCTCCCAGGCACGGCGCAGCGCGCCGAGCGCGAGGGTCTTGCCCGCCCCCGCCGGGCCGACCAGCACATCCACCGTCCGGCCCGAGGTAGCGATGCGCTCGACCACACGGCGCTGGTCGGGCGACAGCACCCTGCCTTGCTCGCCCGGGGCGCCAGCCACCCGAGCCGCATTGGTCGGGTCGAGCGCCGGTGCGGTCGTGGTGCGGGAGCGGTGGAGCAGCCGGTCCTCCGCCGCCAACAGGGCGGTCGAGGTGTAGAGGATCGCGTGGCGGGGCCGGAACATGCTGGAGCCGTCCGACCGGGTGAACGCGGCCGGGGCGACGGTAAGCTCGGGTGGCGTCAGCCGCAGTGACGCCACCTCGGCGGCGTCGGCAATCAGCCTGATCACCGCCTCCCGATCGCTCACCGACCCGAACCGCAGGCCCATCGTCTGCCGGGACGCCTCGGCAGACAGGTTCCACCGGCCCCACGTCGAGCGCTTCTCCTGCACCTGCTCGACCACGACTTGCCCGAGCGCTGCGACCTCGTCACGGCCCACGTCCTCAGCACGCACGACCACCGTGGCACCGCTGGTCGAGAGTAGGCGGTCCGCCCAGCTCGCAGCATCCTGACCAAGTACGCGATCAGCGCGGCGGCGCCAGCGGCCGGTCAGCTCCGCCAGCGACCAGTGGGTCTTGTCGGGCCGGGTCGAGAGCGTGGCCTGCTGGCGCAACCGCAACACCGTCCGCTGGTCCGGCCGGTGCCCATGCTCGGCGCGGTAGGCGCCGATGAGCCGGTCGGTCTCCGCCTCGATCGCCGCGCTCCGCGACGAAAACTCGGCGATCAGCTCGTCGGGCACGCCGACGATCTCCCACGCCGGGTTGCGATCCCGGCCCCGCTCGCGCTGCTCCCATCGGGTCTCGAGGCTGCGGGTCAGGTGGTCGGCCAGCACGGCGTTGTAATGCTCGGAGATGGCGACGACGGCCTGGTGGATGGGACGACCATCCAAAGAGCGCCACTTGCCGTCCTCGCCCTGCACCTTGTTCGCGATCACGACGTGGGTGTGCAACTGGGGGTCGGCGGCCCGCGAGTCGTAGTGGTCGTAACAGGTTGCGATCAACCCGCGAGTGGCAACCTGTGCAACCCCGGCGTGGCCGACCCTGGTGGCGGCAACGTCGCGCTCCATCAGCGCAACCACGTCCGCAACCGCCGCATGGTGCGCCCCCACGATGCGGGCCTGCACGGCGGGGTCAGCAACCGCCCATAGGGCGGACACGCTCTTGGGGACCGAGAACGTGTAGTCGTACCCGGCCACGGTTCGCCGGGAGCCGCGCTCGCGTTCTTCGGCCTCGATGCGCTCGACGGCCGTGGCGCGTTCCTCGGCGCTCAACTCGGGGTCCAGATGCTCGACTCGTGCGGCGACCCGTTCCTCGACGGTTCTGTGGCGGAAGTACGAAAGGCCGAGCGGGTCGTCGGTGACCGGGTCATGGCCCTGCCCCAGCAGGCGCCGCAGATGGTCCTCGGTGACGGTCCCGCCCGGCTCGATCCGCCGGTCGATGGTGCCGAGGCCGTGGACGCCGGTGCCGAGCCAGTATCCGGGCGGGGTGCCTTTCTCGGTGTAGTAGCGGATCAGTGGCGTGGTCAGCGGCCGGTGCCCGTCGCCGGCGGCGACCGACTGGAGCAGGTAGTTGTAGCCGTCCCCGGCGGACATCACCCGCATCGAGACCGTCACACCGGCCAGGTGCGAACCCGGTGCCGGGGGAACCTCGTGGTGCAAGAGGTGTGAACCGGCTGAGGCGGTCAGGACCTCGGGCCAGACAGGCCACACGCGAGGGTCGTGGTGGTAGCGGCGACGGCGCGCGGCGGGGTGCAGCTCTCGTGGTAGCCGAGCATGGGGGGCGCGTGGTGGAGGAAGGTGCGGGTGGCGGGACTGGTGGGCACGTCGGAGCGCCAGGCGAGCATGTAGAGGGCAGGACGCCGCGCCTGGTGGGGGTGCGACCGAGTCGACGATGCTGATAACTTGACGAGTTGATGTGTTCCTCAGGCGCGGGCAAACCCGGCGACGGAAAGTTGGGGCCGCGGCCTGTTCCGCCAGACGTGAAAGCCTACGGCCGGTGACCCGACCCATCTACCAGGTGAAAGCGGACTTCTTCAAGACGCTCGCGCATCCGGCGCGCATCCGGGTGCTGGAACTGCTGCGCGACGGGGAGCGATCGGTCGGCGAGCTGATCCCCGAGGTGGGGCTGGAGGCGTCGCACCTGTCCCAGCAGCTCGGGATCCTCCGGCGGGCGAACGTGCTGCAGAGCCGCAAGGAAGGGTCGACGGTCCTCTACTCGGTGGCCGATCCGCGGATCTTCGAGCTGCTGGAGGTGGCAAAGGCGATCCTCACGAGCACGCTGGCCGAATCCAGCCAGCTCCTGGCTGAGCTTGAAGGCCTGGAGTTCGCGGAGCGCCCCGAGCCACCTCGGCGACGGGCGGCGCGCTGAGGGGCTGACCCGGGCCCGAGCTCTGACGAACCACGGCGCGGTTGTGGTCAGCCGGCAGGAAGGAGGCGCAGCAGCTCGAGGGCAATGTGGACCCTATGGCCGTAGGTCAAGGCGGCAAGCCACGGCGCGGCAAGGGCGTTGGCGCGCGGGTCTGCGGCGCAGGCGCCGGGGCCGAGCACCTGCTCAAGGACTCGGTCGAGGGTGAGGGTGGCTGCCAGGTCGACGGTCTGGGCGAACCGGATGCGATCGTGCTCGCTCAGCAAGTGGCCGGAGAGCAGGTCCAGCAGGTCGCCGCTCCGAAGCTCTCCTGGTCCGCGCCGCTGCAGGACGAGGACACCGCGGGCAAGGTCGAATACCCAAGGGGCGACAAGCGGAACAAGGCGCCGGTCACCGTCGAGCACGGCAAGGATCTCAGGACCCACCGTCGTGGCCAGGGCATCGGTGCAGATGCCGACGACGGCGTTCGCGACGTCGGGTTGGAAGGGGCCGAGGGTGGCCACCAGCGCTTGGTCGAGCAGCTCTTCGGCGTCGAGGACCTCAGCCACCGCGCAGGCACCGGATGGAGGGTTGACTCGACCGCGTCGCGGCCGGCGCGGATGGGCGACGGTCACGCGTGTGCCTCAAAGCGAACGGTGAGCTCGTGGAAGGTCGGCGCCGGGTCATCGGTTCCCTTCGGGACGCGGGGTCGCAGGGTCCTCGGCACCGGGGCCGTCGTGGCGTCGTCCCGTTGCTCGGCACCATCCGGGACCCTCCGTCGTACGAACTGCTCGTAGGCCGATAGGTGGAGCCCCGCAGCGGGGGCAGCACCCGCCACGATCGGCGTCGGCCCGCTCGACGCTCGCCCAGCAAAACCCGCAGACGAGAGTCTCGACGCCCTGCGGACGCGCCCTCATCGCTTCGTCCACCGGGGAGGTGGGCCGAGCACCCGGACACCGGGTGCGACAGGTCGGTAGGTCTTGTCATCTTAGCGCATGATAACTTCGTCAATCGTGCGCCGCATCCCCGTGCTCGACGCCCTCTTCACGCGACCGGTGACCGAGACGGCCCCGCCACCGGCCAGGCACAAGCCGCCGGCGCGCTTCCCGGGCTCGGCGCAGCTGCGCCACGTCGACGCCGGCTCGTGCAACGGCTGCGAGGTGGAGATCGCCCAGGTCTTCGCCCCGGTCTGCGACGCCGGGCGTTTCGGGGTGCGCCTGGTCGCTTCGCCCCGCCACGCCGACGGCCTCCTCGTCACCGGTGTGGTGACGAGGAACATGGCGACCCCGCTCGAAAAGACGCTCGAGGCCGTGCCCCGGCCACGGGTGGTGGTCGCCTGCGGCGACTGCGCCGTGGACGGCGGGGTCTTCGCCGGCGCGTACGGCGTCGTCGGGCCGGTCGGCGACGTGGTCCCCGTCGACGTCGAGATCCCCGGCTGCCCGCCGGATCCCACGGCGATCACCGAGGCGCTGCGGGGGCTCACCGGGCGTTGAGCGCGACGGCGTACCTCATCGGCCTCGGCGCAGCCGGCGCCGCGGCCCTGCTCGGCGCGCTCCTGCCTGCCCGGCGCCGCCTCCTCGGCGCCGGCGTGCTCTCGGCAGCGGGGTGCCTGGCTGCGTTCCTTGGTGCCGGCCAGGTGCTCGTCTCGGGACACCCCTTCAGCGTGCACACGGCGGAGGTCCTCCCGCTCACCGGCGTCGACCTCACCCTCGACCCCCTCGGGGCCCTCTTCGTCGCCGTCACCGCGATCGTCGGGTTGGCGGCCTCGTGCTACGCGGTCGGCTACGGCGCCCACGGGGCACCCAGCCGCACCGCGACGGCGATGCTGCC
>JAJZWW010000198.1 GCA_021846485.1 Actinomycetes bacterium | reverse complement strand
CGTCGAGGCCCCGGCGCTGGCCGACGCCGTGGCGGCTGCCGCGCAGGCGCTCGCCGCGGCCGAAGCCAACCAGGCCGCCGCCGAGGAGCACCGCCGGGGGGCCGACGCCGAGGCCCACCGCTGGCAGGCCCGGGCGGAGGCGTTGGGCCAGGCCCTCGACGAGGCCCGGGCGCGAGCGGGGGCGGAGCGGCTCGCCGGCGTGCCCGGGGTGGTCGGCACCCTCCTCGAGCTCGTCGAGGTCGACGAGCCCTGGCAGGCGGCCTTCGAGGCGGCGGCGGGAGACGCCCTGGCCGCGGTGGTCGTCGACGGCGGGGGGACCGCCGTGGCGGCGCTGGCCGTGCTGCGCGACGACGGTAGGGGCGGCGGGGCGGTGGCCCCGCTCCCCGATCCGGGCACCGCCCGGGCGTTCCCCGGGGGTGACGGCGGGCCGCCGCCGCCGGGAGCCGACCCCGTCCGGCCGCGGGTGACCGCCCGCCTCCCGGCCGTCGGGGCGCTCCTCGACCGGCTTCTCGCCCGAGCGGTGAGCGTCGCGGGCTGGGAAGCTGCCCTCACGGTCGCCTCGGAGCGCCCTGACCTGGTGGTGGTGACCCCTGGCGGGGACCGCTTCTCCGGGGGGATCTGGCGCACCGGTGCGACGGGGGCCGGCGCGACCGGGGCGGCGCTGGAGGAGGCCGCGACCCGGGCGGAGGCAGCGGCCTCGCAGGCCGTGTCGGCAGCGGAGTCGCTGCAGTCGTGCCGCCGGCGCCTCGGCGAAGTGCGCCGGGAGGCATCCGACGCCACGCGAGCTGCCGAGGCGGCTGCCGTCCGCCGGCGCTCCCTGGAGGACAACCGCAGGCGCGCCGGGGCCGAGCTGGCCGACGCCCGCCGGGACGCGGAGACCGCCGGCCGCCAGTTGGGGGAGGGCGAGGCGCGCATCGCCGGCGAGGCGCAGCGGGTGGCCGAGCTCGAGGCGGTCCTGCCCGCGTTGGAGGCCGAGGCTGCCGCCGAGGCGGAGCGGGCCCTGGCCGAGCGCGCGGCCCGGGCGCGGCTCGCGGATCGCGAGGCGGCGGTCGGTGCCTTGAGGCGCGACTTGGAGGTCCGCGCGGCGGGGGTCGAGGAGCGCCGCCGCCTGCTCACCCGTCGGCTCCAGGAGGTCGACCAGCGGCTGTCGCGCAACGTGGCCGAACGGTCCGAGGCGGCAGCCCGGAGGCAACGCCTGGCGGCCGACGTGGAGGTTGTCGACCGGCTCGCCGCTGTCGCTGCCGACTGGGAGCAGGCGCTGGTGGGGGCGCTCGAGCGGCTCCGGTCGGCCCGCCGTGACCAGACCGACGCGACCCGCGCGGCGACCGACCGGCTGGAGGGCCTGCGCCGCCAACGGGCCACCGCGGAGCGCCAGCTGGCCGAGGTGAGGGAGCGGCTGGGTCGTGTCGAGCTGGAGGACGCCGAGGCGCGGGTCCGCCTGGAGGCCCTCACCGAGACCGTCCGGCGGGACCTCGACTGCGAGCCGGAGGCCACCCGGGACGCCCCCTGCCCGCCGCTGCCCGCGGGGACCAGCCCGGCCAGCCGGCGCAGCGAGCTCGAACGCGAGCTGAGGCTGATGGGCCCGGTCAACCCGCTGGCGCTCGAAGAGCTCACCGCCTTGCAGGAGAGGCACGGTTTCCTGGAGGCGCAGCTCGAGGACGTGCGCGGCGCCCGCCGGGAGCTCTCGAAGGTGATCAGGGCGATCGACGAGGAGATCGTCGAGGTGTTCCGGTCGGCCTACGCGGACGTGTCGGACAACTTCGAGAAGCTGTTCGCCACGCTGTTCCCCGGCGGCCAGGGGCGCCTCCGGCTCACCGACCCGGACCACCCCCTGGAGACCGGAATCGAGATCGAGGCCCGCCCGTCGGGGAAGAACGTGCGGCGCCTGTCGCTGCTCTCGGGCGGCGAGCGCAGCCTGGTGGCGCTGGCCTTTTTGTTCGCGGTGTTCCGCAGCCGGCCGTCGCCGTTCTACTTGATGGACGAGGTCGAGGCCGCGCTCGACGACGTCAACCTCCACCGCTTCCTCGACTTGCTCCACGAGTTCCGCGAGGAGGCGCAACTCGTGGTCGTGAGCCACCAGAAGCGCACGATGGAGGCGGCCGACTGTCTCTACGGGGTGACCATGCCGCCGGGGGGGTCCTCCCGGGTGGTCAGCGAGAGCGTGGGAGCCGGCGCCGGCCCCTCGCAGCCGGTCTCGCCGGCGAGGAGCTAGCCCAGAGCTAGCCCAACGCCCCCGGCGGAGTGCATGCCGTGCCCCGCGGTAGGAGAATGGGTCGATGAGGACCGCATGGGGTGTCCTGGCTCTGGCCGTCGTGGCGACCGCAGCGACGGTGGCCATCGGTATCGGCATCCCGGCAGCGGCGACCAGGCTCCCTGGGCCGGTGATCGTGCCTGCCGTCTCCGGCGGCCGGTCGCCCGTGAGGGCACGGGCCGGGGCCGCTCCGGAGGGGACTTCGAGCACCGGGGGGTCGGTGGAGGTGGTGACGCCCGACCGCCGGGTGTCGAGCCTGTCTGCGCCCGCGGGGAGTGACTCGCGGGAGGCCGCCCAGCGGGAGCCGGGGGCCCGGGCGGGCAACACCATCCCGCCGGTGTCCCCCGCTACAGACCGGTGACCGCGAACCGGCTGGCTGTCGCGGCTCGGGTCCGGGGCCGGCAGGCTCCCGATGGGTAGGGCGAGGCTCCGACGGCTGGCTCTCGGAGCGCTCGGGGGGAGAGACGGTCGTTCGGTGCCGAGCGGAGGTCCCGGGCGTGATCGGGCGTGGCGCGTCGGGACGGGCACCCGGGTGCTGGTCGTGCACGGGGCGGTGCTGATGGTGGCGCTGGGAGCGGTGACCGTGGAGGTGGTGCACGGGTTCAGCTCGCACTACGCCCACACGATCGTCTCGGATCTTTCCGAGGAGGGCCCCGAGTACGCGCGCGCCGCAGCGCAGCGCCCTGCTGGTCAGGGCATGGAGGTGTTCTCGCGGGCATACTTGCAGACCCACGTGCTGGCCGCAGGGCACCTGTTGGTGGTCGGTCTCGTGGGGCAGCCGACCCTCGCCAGCCCAGGTGGCGAGGTGCTGACCTCGCGTCCGAGCGTCGCCCGGTGGCTGGTGTCCCCCCCGGCGCGCTCCCGGATCGAAGACGTTCGGGCGGGGGCGTTGACCTACCTGGTGCTGACCAGTCCCATCCGGACTGCGAGCGGGTCGACGATCGGCGTGCTGGTGGCGGGGGCCAACCTGGCGGGCTTGCGGACCCAGCGCGACCAGGTGCTGCTCCTGGCTGGCGCCGAGGCGGCGGTAGCAGTGGCGGCGGCCCTGCTCAGCTCGTTCCTCGTGATGCGGCGGCTGCTGGGCACCGTCGGCGCGCTCACCCGGGCGGCGGTGGCCGCGAGTGTGGGCGACCTTGGCGCGCGGCTCGGCAGCGAGGGCTGGGCCGACGACGAGGTGGGCCGGCTCCGGGCTGCCTTCGACGGCATGCTGGAGCGCATCGCAACCGGTCTCGACGCTCAGCGCCAGTTGCTCTCTGACGTCTCCCACCAGCTGCGGACCCCGCTCACCGTGGCTCGCGGGCACCTGGAGATCCTCGAGCGCAACCCCGCCGCCGAGCGCTCCGAGGTGTCCCAGACGACGGCCACGGTGATCCGAGAGCTGAACCAGATGTCGACCCTGGTCGACCGGTTGCTGCTCCTCGGACGCTCCTTCGCGCCGGACTTCGTGGAGGCCGAGCCGGCCGCGTTGAGGGCGTTCATGGGGGAGCTGTTCGCCGCCGCGCGCGTCCTGGCGGAGCGGAGCTGGAAGCTTTGCGAGGTGCCCGACGTGGTGGTGGTAGTCGACGGTGCCAAGTTGCGGGGGGTGCTGCTCAACCTCGTGGACAACGCCGTCAAGGCTACGACAGCGGGAGATGCCATCGAGCTGGGAGCGCGCGTCGATCCCGAGCTGGTGTTCTGGGTTGCCGACACCGGCTGCGGCATCGCTGCCGAGGCGCAGGTGGAGGTGCTGGACCGGTTCCGCCGAGCCGGGCCGAGCAGCCAGGAGGGCGCCGGGCTGGGGCTGGCCATCGCCAAGGCCGTAGCCGAGGCCCACGGCGGGAGGGTGCGTCTGCGGAGCGTCGAGGGTCAGGGCACCACGGTGGACGTGGTGCTCCCGGCGAGCTGCGTGCGCTCTGCTCCTTCCGACGAAGGTGAGGTCTGATGATCCTCATCGTGGAGGACGACGAGGGCATCGCCTCGTTCCTGGCCAAGGGTCTCAAGGCCGAGGGTTACGCGACCACCGTGGCGAGGGACGGTGACGAGGCCCTCGCGCTGGCTGCGGCGAGCGGTGACGACCTCGACTTGGTGCTGCTCGACCTGACCCTTCCCGGCACCGACGGTCTGTCGGTGCTGCGCACGTGGCGGTCCCAGCGACTGGGGGTGCCGGTGATCGTGCTCACCGCCCGCGGCGAGACCGCTGACAAGGTCAGGGGGCTCGACGGCGGCGCGGACGACTACGTGACCAAGCCGTTCGCCTTCGACGAGCTCCTCGCCCGGGTTCGGGCCGGGCTGCGAAGCGTCGAGCAGCGCAGCTCCACCGAGCTGGTCGTCGGCGACCTGCGATTCGACTTGTTGACCAAGGTCGCGTGGCGAGGCCAACGGCGCGTCGATCTGGCGCCGAAGGAATGGGCCCTGCTGGAGCTGTTCATGCGCCATCCGGACCAGTTGCTCTCCCGGTCCCAGATCCTCGCCCGGGTGTGGGACTACGATTTCGACCCGGGGACCAACGTCGTCGAGGTCTACGTCAGCTACCTGCGACGCAAGCTCAACCAAGAGGGGCTCCCGCCGCTCATCCGCACCGTTCGCGGGGCCGGCTACCGGCTCCGCAACCCGTCGGATTAGAGAATTCCAATCCGCGGGGGGTTGGTCACTCAAGGTCCGTCGGCCATCGTGGGGGCATGATCGGAAGTCCGTTGGCGCCTCGGACGCCCTTGGTCGTCACCGACGTTCGCGGGGCGGGCGCCCTCCTCGCCAGCGTCACGCTCGTCCAGGCTGACCCACGGCCGGACCGGCCAACCAGCTGATCGACCGATCGGGGACCTCGACCGAGGCTCCCGATCACTCACCGCGATACGCGATTGCCCCCATTCTCGACCAGGAACCAGGAGAGACCCCATGACCCAGACCAATTACCTGTCCACGCCGCAGATCTCGGGCACACCCGACGAGAGGCGATCGGCGACCGCCACGACCCGTGACCGACGGCACACGCGGGTGCTGCGCAGCTCGGTCGCCGGGCTCGGCGTCGCCGTCGTCGCCGGCGGTGGCCTCCTCGCTGCGGCTCCCGGCGCCTTCGCCGCCAGCAGCGCACCGACACACGGCAAGACCACCTGCGCCATCGCCGGCGACGAGTGCACCAACGCGATCAACTACGCCAAGAGCCACGACGGCGGCAGTGCCACCGTCCTCGCGGTGGAGGCCGACACGGAGGCCCACGGCGGCAAGGTGACCCGTCGGGTGTTCGACATCCGGATGCAGACCAAGGACGGCATCTACGACGTCCACGTCTACCGCAACGACAATGCCCCCTACAGCGACGGCGTGTGGTGGCAGCACCTGGCCGAGAACCAGAACCCCGGCGGCGGCTCGGGTGACGGGGGCTCGGGGGGCGGTGGTTCGACCGGTTCGTCCGGTTCCGACTCCCCCCGGATCTCGGCCCGTCAGGCAGTGGTCGACGCCAAGGGGTTCGTCACCGGCCAGGGTCGCCAAGTGCTCTGGGTCAAGCACGAGCAACTGAAGTCCCAAGGCCAGAAGGACTACTACAAGGTCAAGCTGCAGCTGGGTGACAACGGCCGGAAGGCCGGCACGACCAACGTCTTGGTCGACGCCACCTCCTCGGCAGGCACCGTCACCGCCGCCTCCGGTGATGGGCTCAGCTACCGCGACCACAACCTCGTGCCGGTCGCGACGGCCCGCGCGAACGCCTTGAACGCCGTGGGTGGCGGTAGCGTCTACAAGACGAAGCTCAACGGCGGCAAGTGGCGCTGGTACTGGGTCTTCGTGCGCCAGGGCAGCACCAAGTACAAGGTCGGCGTCGACGCGGTGACCGGTGTGGTCACCCAGGCACGCCGGAGCTGACCCACACGGTTCGCGCGAACGGTCACCAACCACTCGGGGGGAAGGGGCGACGGGTCGCTCGCGCCCGCGGGTCCGGGGGATCGGCTCGTCCGGCCAGGTGACGGGCATCTCGTAGGCTCCCCGAGTGCTGAACGACCTGGTACTCGCCGGATCGAGCGCCGTGGGCGCCGTGGTCATCGCCGGCGGAGCGTGGGGAGTGGTGCTGCTCCGCCGGCGGGGCACGGCGGTCCCCGAGGCCCCGCCGGCGCCTACCCCCGAGTCCCCGCCGGCGCCTGGCGCGGAGACCCC
>JAJZWW010000197.1 GCA_021846485.1 Actinomycetes bacterium | reverse complement strand
CGCCGACGAGCGCCCCGGGGCCCCCGGCAGTCGGGATCCCGGCGGGGGCCCGCTGATGGGTGTCGGGCCGGGGTCGGTGGGCCTGGGGCCGGCGGGGCTGGGGCCGCCGGGGCCGGGGAGCGGGCGAGCTGGGGTGGACGGGCCGGCGGGTGGCGTGGGGCCGCCGGGGCTCGATGCGCTCGCTGGGGCGCGGCCGGGGGTGCCTCCGGTTGGGACGGGCGCGTCTCGGGCCGTCTCGGGCCGGCGAAACCCGGGCCGCTCGGGCGGGGCCGGCAGACCCCTCCTCGTGGTCGACGGGGTCGGGCACACCTACGCCGACCGCACCCCCTGGGCGCACACCGCCCTTCGCGACGTGCACCTCACCGTTGCCGAGGGCGAAGGCGTGCTGGCGGTGGGTGACAACGGCTCGGGCAAGACGACCCTCGCCTGGGTCATGGCCGGGCTGCTCCGGCCCACCCGAGGGGAGTGCCGGCTGCGGGGAGCTCCGGTCGACCGCCGGGTGGGATCGGTGGCGCTGGCCTTCCAGCACGCCCGGCTGCAGGTGCAGGCGCCGACGGTCGGGGCCGACGTGAAGGCCGCCGGTGGGGTCGGGCGCCCCGAAGCAGAGGCAGCCTTGGAGCTGCTGGCGCTCGACCCGGTCGCCCTCTGGGACCGCCCCGTCGACACCCTTAGCGGGGGTCAGCTGCGCCGCGTGGCGCTCGCCGGGCTGCTCGCCTCGCGAGCCGACGTCCTCGTGCTCGACGAGCCCTTGGCCGGGCTCGACCAGGAGAGCCGGGACGTGCTCGTGCGCGCGCTGCTCGACCTGCGCGCCGCAAGGGGGCTCACCGTCGTGGTCATCTCTCACGACGACGAGGCGGCCGCCGCCTGCGACCGGCGAGTGCGCCTCGAGGCCGGCGCGCTCGTGGAGGACCGCCCCATTGGCTCCGACCGTTCGCCGGCCCGGGCCGAGGTGCCTGGGGCCGCCCGGTGAACAGTCCCGGCGGGGACGGATCCGCCCCGGTTCGCCAGGGCCGCCGACCCCCTGGCAGGTCCCGTCACCGCCGGCGCCGGCGGGAGATGGTCCTGCTGCGCCGGATCGAGGTCGACAGCCCGGTGCACCGCCTGTGGGCGGGCACCAAGCTCCTCGCGGTGGTCGCCGTGAGCATCACCGTCTCGGAGGCCCCCTCCTGGCCGGTCGCCGCCCTACTTGCGGTCGGGCTGCTCGGCGTGGCCCGCCTGGCCCGGATCCCCTGGAGCGCCGTGCCCCGCCTCCCCGGGTGGGTGTGGTTCGGCTTGGCCGTGCTCGGCGGGTTCTCGCTCGCCGCCGGCGGGCGGCCCTACCTGCACCTCGGCGGGGGAACCCGGCTCGGTCTGGGAGCCCTGGAGCTCTACGTCCTGGTCCTCGTGGTCGGCCTGGAGCTCCTCACCGCGGGGCTGATCGTCGGTTGGACCACCGCGCTCGGTGACGTCGGGCCCGCCATGGCCACACTCGGGCGACCGCTGCGGGTCCTGCGCCTGCCGGTCGAGGAGTGGGCGGTCGCGGTGGCGCTGTGCGTGCGCTCCCTGCCGCTGCTGGTCGGCGAGATCCGAGTCCTCTTCGCCGCCCGCCGTCTCCGACCCCGGCGCGCCGGGCGCAGCCTCACGGAACGGGCAGAGGACGGCCTCGAGCTGCTCGCCACTGCGATCACCGTCGCTGTCCGGCGGGCGGCGGAGATGGGCGAGGCGATCACCGCGCGCGGCGGGGTGAGCGAGGTGACCGCCCGGGTGGACGGGCCCCGCTTGCGCGACGGGATCGCCCTGGCGCTGGTGGTCGCGGTGTGCGGGGGAGCCTGGCTGCTCCCGACCTGAGCCATCCGAGCGCCTGGGAGACGAGCCAGGCGGGCTCCGCTGTCGTCCGCGTCGCGACTCGGGCCCGGCCCGGGCCGTCCGGGTTCCGTTCGCCTTCCGCATCGGGCTCGGTCCGGGTGCTCGGGCCCGGGGTGCCCCGGTCCGATGCACCACATTGAGCGCAGTCAGGTCTACTCAGAGTGATGTCGCGCTCGGGACCAGTGAGATATTGGGTGCGTAGAGGCGAAGTGGGTGCGTTCAACCCCCGTACTGGGCAGCGAATGCACCCAGTTCGGGTCAGTGCACCCAGTTCTGGGGGTCTTCAGCTGTCTTCAGCGGTCTCTGTTGTCTTCAGCGGTCTCTGTTGTCTTCAGCGGTCTCTGTCTCCGTGGGCGCCCTGATCCTGACCAGCAGGTTGCCACGAGAGTGCTGGGGTTGCTGGGCTCTTGACTCTCCGGCTCATCGCGCGGAGGGCTCGTCAAGGGACGTCACAGGGGTCGGCCGGGCACGAGTGCCCGGCCGGCCGGCCGGCCCCTGACGGCCGGCCTGTCGACCCCTGACGGGGCCGTCGCCTCAGCCTGTCAAGGGCCAGCTGTCGACCAGGGCACAACTTCGAGATGACTGTGGTCGGCTACCGCCCGACCGCCCTCGTAGTACGTTCGAGCAATCATGCGAAGAGGTGACGAGGGAGCCGGCGCCGGTTCCCGCAGCGCGAAGTCGGCGTTGTTCGATGCGCTCGCAGAAGTAGCCGGTGCCCTCTCGGCAGGTCGACGAGTCGAGATCATCGACCTGTTGGCCCAAGGCGAGCGCTCGGTCGACGAGGTCGCCGGAGAGCTCGGCCAGAGCATGGCCAACGCTTCCCATCACCTGCGCACCCTGGCTCGTGCCGGGCTGGTGCGCTCACGGCGTGCCGGCACCCGCGTCTTCTACCGCTTGGCAGGTCAGGACGTGGAGGAGCTGTGGGCGGCGCTGCGGGCGGTGGCCGCGGACCAGCGCGACGACCTCGGGCGGCTCGCTTCGGACTACCTGGGCCCGGTGGCGGACCTCGAGACCGTGGGGCGCGACGAGCTGATCCGCCGCCTGCGGTCCGGTTCGGTGCGCGTGCTCGACGTGCGTCCTGTCGCCGAGTACCGGGCCGGGCACATCCCCGGGGCCCTGTCGGTGCCTCCCGGCGATCCGAACGCCGTGCTGAGCGAGCTGCCCGGCAACATGGACGTCGTCGCCTACTGCAGGGGCCCGTACTGCGTCTTCGCCCCGGAGGCGGTGCGCGCGCTGCGCCGCGCCGGCCTCAGAGCGGCGCGTCTCGAAGAGGGGTTCCCCGAGTGGCGACGGGCAGGGCTGCCGGTGGCGGTGGGAGACGAGCCCGGCCGGCTGACCGGTCCCGGCCGACCACCTCGTCGGACCGCCCGGCGCCACCCAGGCGCGAGCTGATCCGAGCCGACCCCGATCAGCCAGCCACCGACGCGTCCCCGGAGGGCTGCGGCGTCACGGGAAGTCCATCGTCCGGCCCATGTTCAAACGGCACTACGATTGCTTGAGAGCATCATCGCCCCGGAGGTCGCCATGGCAGTCGAAGTCCGCTCGCTTCGAGCCGCCGAGCTCGGCAACAGCGCCCATGTCCTCATCGAAGCGGAGGCGGGGCTGGCGATCGTCGTCGACCCGGTGCGCGACGTCGGCCAGTACCTCGAGGTGGCCGCCGAAGAGTCGGCCGAGCTGTCCTGGGCGCTCGAGACCCACGTGCACAACGACTTCGTCTCCGGTGCCCGTGAGCTGGCCGCGACGAGCGGCTCACGCCTCGGCGCGAGCGGCGACGCCGGCCTGCGCTACCCCTACGAGCGCCTCGGCGACGGGGACGAGATCGAGGTCGGATCGTGGCTCCTACGGGTACTCGGGACACCCGGGCACACTCCCGAGCACGTCGCGTACCTTCTCCTCGATCCCTCGGGTGAGCCCCAGGCCCTCTTCTCGGGCGGGGCGCTCATGGTCGGCACCGCGGCGCGCACCGACCTGTTCGGCCCCTCGCTCTCCTGGCGCTTCGCCCACGACCTCGAGCGTTCGCTTCGCGACAAGATCCTCGAGCTTCCCGACCACGTCGTGGTCTACCCGACCCACGGCGGTGGGTCGTTCTGCGCCGCCGGGGCCGGGAGTGCGACTACCACCACGATCGGCGCCGAGCGGGCGGCCAACCCGCTCGCCACCGCCCACTCCTCTCGTGAGTTCGTGACCCGGGCGCTCTCCGCTGGCCCCTACCCCGCCTACTACGCCGGGATGCGCACGCTCAACCAAGCCGGAGCGCCGCTCCTCGGCCCCGGACCGCCCTCCCCGCCGGCGCTCGACATGGACCGCCTCGACGCCTGGGTCGCCCAGGGAGCGCTCGTGGTCGACGTGCGCCCGGCGAGCTCTTTTCGGTCCGGCCACATCCCCGGCAGCGTTGCGGTCGGCGCGGACGGCAACGTCTCGGGCTGGGTCGGCTGGATCGCGGGACCCGAGCGGCCCCTGGTGCTGGTCGCAGCAGAGGGACCAGACGGCTCCCGCCAGGTCTCCGACGCGGGACGCCAGCTCAGCCGCATCGGCTACGACCGCGTCGTCGGCTTCCTCGACGGCGGCACCGCCGCCTGGCGCGCGGCGAGACGCCCGCTCAGCGGCTACGAGACGATCTCCGCCGCCGAGCTCGCCAAGCGTCTCGACGGCGACGGGCTGCTCGCCGTCGTCGACGTGCGCGAGGCCGCCGAGTGGCACGCCGGCCACGTCCCGGGCAGTGTCAACCTCCCCGCCCACGCCATCCCGGGCGCTCCCGAAGATGCCCTACCCCGGGGGACGTCCCTCGCAGTGCACTGCGGGCACGACTACCGCGCCACGCTCGGGGCAAGCCTGCTGGAGCGCTCCGGCTACGGCCCGCTCGTGGTCCTCGACGACGGCTGGGAGGGCTGGGTGGGCCTCGAACCTGCCCAGGACCCCGAGCGGACGTGACCGACCGAGAGCCCCCCGAGGGCCCACCGGCCCGCTCCCGCCGGCCACCAACGGCAGCTGTCGGAAAGGCGGCGGGCGCAACCGGTCCCGCTGCGCCAGCACTGCCGGGCCCCACGACCGGGCACCACCTCGGGCTCCGGGAGAACTGGTGGCAGTTCTCCCTCTACACCCTCATCACGCTGCTCGTCGGCATGACGATCGGCGTCGAGCGCGTCGCGCTCCCTCCGCTCGCCCGCCACGCCTTCAGGATCACCTCGGTGCTCTACACCGTGAGCTTCCTCTCGGCCTTCGGAGCGGTGAAGGCAGTGATGAACCTCGTTTCCGGTCGCCTCTCGGACCGCCGCGGCCGAAAGGGCGTACTGCTCGTCGGATGGGCGTTCGCCATCCCCTACGCCGTGCTCATCATCTTCGCCACCGCCTGGTGGGAGGTGATCGTCGCCAACCTCTTCCTCGGCGTGAACCAGGCGCTCACCTGGACCATGTCGGTCACGGCCAAGATCGACCTCGTGGGCCCGGCCAACAGGGGCCTCGCCGTCGGGATCGACGAGTCCGCCGGTTACGTCGGCGTGGGCGTCGGTGGCTTCGTCGCCGGCCTGCTCGTCTCTTCCTACGGGCTGCGGCCGGCGCCCTACCTGCTCGCCCTCGGGGTCGTCGTGGCCGGAGCGATCGTCACCCTCGGTCCCGCCCGAGAGACGGTGCACTTCGCTCGGATGGAGTCGGCCGCCGCAGGACACAGCCGGCCAGACGAGCGCGCGCCGCGCCTTCGCCGGCTGGCCGCATACATGAGCTGGCACGATCGCTCGATGCTCGCCATCTGCCAGGCGGGCTTCGTCAACAAGTTCGCCGACACCCTGGTCGCGGCCTTCTTCCCGCTCTACCTGGCACAGCGCGGCGTCTCCCTCGCCGAGGTAGGCCTCCTCGTCGGCGTCTATGCCTGGGTATGGGGCTTCGGCCAGGTGGCGGCCGGGGCGCTCGCCGACCGAGCCGGGCGGAAGACCCCGATCACCGCGGGCACCTTTCTGGTCGCCGGCGGTCTCGCCCTGTTCGTCGCCACAGGGGACCACGCCGCCTGGTTCGCCGGAGCCGCCCTCATGGGCATCGGGATGGCACTCGCCTACCCCAACCTCATCACCGCGGTCGGAGACACCGCCGACCCCGCCTGGCGAGGCGGAGCGCTCGGCGTCTACCGGCTGTGGCGCGACGGAGGCTATGCAGTAGGACCGCTCGTCCTCGGCGCCATCGCCGCAGCCGACGGCATCAGCGCAGCCATCTGGGCAGGGGTCGCGCTGCTCGGCGCGTCGGGGCTCTTGCTCCTCGCCCTGCTGCACGAGACGCATCCCCACCGGCGGCAGGGCGAACCCGCCTGGCATGCACATCCCGAGTGGCTGGTGCCGTGAGAAGCCGCCGGGAGGCGGACCGCTTGCCGGGTCACGGCTCCGGTGCACAGGGACCGGTGTGCTTAACCCTTCTGGCAACTACTCGGACGGCGTTACCAACTTCGAGAAATAGTCAAGAGTTGTGGATCAGATTTTTGGGGCGGCGTCCCTTCCGGGCATCAGCTTCGGCTGGTCACCTCCTCCGCTTCGTCGTGGCGGGCATGGTCGGGGCGAGTTGGTCGGCGCTCAG
>JAJZWW010000196.1 GCA_021846485.1 Actinomycetes bacterium | reverse complement strand
CTGGACGCGCAGCCGCTTGATCATCAGGTCGATGATCTCGGTCACCTCGTCCTTGGACAGCTCGTGGAAGACGATCACGTCGTCGATCCGGTTCAGGAACTCCGGCCGGAAATGGGCCTTCAAGGCGTCGGTGACCTTGGACTTCATCTTCTCGTAGGTGATCGCCTCGCTCGACTTGCCGAACCCGACCTGGACCTTGCGCAGGTCGGCGGTGCCGAGGTTGGAGGTCATGATGATCACCGTGTTCTTGAAGTCGACCGAGCGCCCCTGGGAGTCGGTCAGCCGGCCGTCCTCCAGGATCTGGAGGAGGGTGTTGAACACGTCGGGGTGGGCCTTTTCCACCTCGTCGAACAGCACCACCGAGAACGGCTTGCGCCGCACCGCCTCGGTCAGCTGGCCGCCCTCCTCGTAGCCGACGTAGCCGGGGGGCGACCCGACGAGACGGGAGACGGTGTGCTTCTCCATGTACTCCGACATGTCGAGCTGGATCAGGGCGGCCTCGTCGCCGAAGAGGAACTCCGCCAGCGTCTTGGCGGTCTCGGTCTTGCCCACGCCCGACGGTCCGAGGAAGATGAACGAGCCGCTCGGCCGCTTGGGGTCCTTGAGCCCGGCCCGGGTGCGCCGGATCGCCTGGGAGACCGCCTTTATGGCGTCGTCCTGGCCGATCACCCGCTTGTGCAGCTCGTCCTCCATGCGCAAGAGCTTCGCGGTCTCCTCCTCGGTCAGCTTGTAGACCGGGATCCCCGTCCAGTTGGCGAGGACCTCGGCGATCACCTCCTCGTCGACCACGTCGAAGAGGTCCACGCCCTCGGCCCGCCACTCCTGCTCCTTGGCCGCCTTGCGCTGTAGGAGCTCCTCCTCCTTTTCCCGGTGCCTCTTGGCGGCCTCGAAGTTCTGCTTCTCGATGGCGTGCTCCTTGTCGTGGCGCACGCGGCCGATCTCGTCCTCGATCGCCTTGTAGTCGGGCGGGGTGGCCATCCGGCGGATCCGCAGCCGGCTGCCCGCCTCGTCGATCAGGTCGATCGCCTTGTCCGGCAGGTAGCGGTCGGCGATGTAGCGGTCGGCGAGGTTGGCCGCGGCAACCACCGCCTGGTCGGTGATCGTCACCCCGTGGTGGCTCTCGTAGCGGTCCCGCAGGCCCTTCAGGATCTCGATGGTGTGCGGCAGGGACGGCTCGTCGACCTTGATCGGCTGGAACCTCCGCTCGAGGGCGGCATCTTTCTCCAGGTGCTTGCGGTACTCGTCGAGGGTCGTCGCCCCCACCGTCTGCAGCTCGCCGCGGGCGAGCATCGGCTTCAGGATCGAGGCGGCGTCGATCGCCCCCTCGGCGGCTCCGGCGCCGACGAGGGTGTGCAGCTCGTCGATGAACAAGATGATGTCGCCCCGGGTGCGGATCTCCTTGAGCACCTTCTTCAGGCGCTCCTCGAAGTCCCCCCGGTAGCGGGAGCCGGCGACGAGCGCGCCGAGGTCGAGGGTGTAGAGCTGCTTGCCCTTGATCGTCTCGGGGACGTCGCCGGTCACGATCTTCTGCGACAGACCCTCGACGATCGCCGTCTTGCCGACGCCGGGCTCGCCGATCAGCACCGGATTGTTCTTCGTGCGCCGCGACAGGACCTGCATCACCCGCTCGATCTCCCGGTCGCGACCGATGACCGGGTCGAGCTTGCGCTCCCGGGCCAGCTGGGTCAGGTTGCGCCCGAACTGGTCGAGCACCGCGGAGCCGCTCGGGACCTCGGGTGCCGACGGCCCGGTCTGGGCCCCGGCCTTCTCCCCCTGCGGTCCGGCCTGGTAGCCCGACAGCAGCTGGATCACCTGCTGGCGCACCCGGGAGAGGTCGGCGCCGAGGCTCACCAGCACCTGGGCGGCGACGCCCTCGCCCTCGCGCACGAGGCCGAGGAGCATGTGCTCTGTGCCGATGTAGTTGTGGCCGAGCTGGAGGGCCTCGCGCAGCGACAGCTCCAGCACCTTCTTTGCCCGGGGGGTGAACGGCGGGGAGCCGGTGGTGGCCGTCCCGGCCGGCCCGATGGTCTCCTCCACCTTCTCCCGGACCGCGTCGAGGCTGATCCCGAGCGACTCGAGCGCCTTGGCGGCGACGCCCTCACCCTCGTGGATGAGACCGAGCAGGATGTGCTCGGTGCCGATGAAGTTGTGGTTGAGGAGCCGGGCCTCTTCCTGGGCCAGGACCAGGACCCGCCGGGCTCTGTCAGTGAATCTCTCGAACAAGTGAACCGCCTCCATCGCGGCGTCTCGGACTTCGGTGACGGCCCGGGGACGCCGGTGGTGTCCCCACCCCCGATCGCCTACCCGTTGCCGGCACGTCGTCCTCCGTGACCACAGTGTACCCATGGCCCCCCGGCTAGGGCGGTGACCCGGGGAGCGCCCGGGGACCCGCTTTCGCGCTCGCTGAGAAGGAGCTCGCCTGCTGGACTTCTTCGCCAGCCCCCACCTGCGGGTTCGAGTGCGAAACAGTCCAGCAGGCAAGTTTCTCCTCGGTAGGGCCCGAGCGGCAGCTACTCGGACGGCCGAAGGCCGAGAACTGTGTGCTGACCCGGCCGAAGTCGGTAACGCCGTCCGAGTATCCGAGTAATTGCCGGAGGGGTCCTCACCTGCACCGTGGGAGGCCTCCTCGCGTCTCGCGTACTGTCGGCGACGGTGAACGTCCTGGAGCAGCTCCAACTCCCCGGCCTCGACGGGCACCTCGCCCGGGTCGAGGAGGCCCTGGGGATGGCAGTCTCGGCAGACGACCCGTTCCTCACCGAGGTTGCCGCCCACCTCGTGCGCGCCGGCGGCAAGCGGCTCCGGCCGGCCCTCGCGGTGAGCGCCGCCCTGGCCGGGGGCGCCGAGGTCGGCGACGACGTCGTGGACGGCGGGGTGGCAGTCGAGCTGGTGCACCTGGGCTCGCTGTACCACGACGACGTGATCGACCAGGCGGAGTCCCGCCACCGGGTCGACAGCGTCAACGCCCGGTGGGGCAACCTGGTGGCCGTCCTCGCCGGGGACTTCCTCCTGGCCCGGGCATCGGAGATCGCCGCCCGTCTCGGCAGCGAGGTCGCCGGCCTGCTGGCTGCGACGATCGCGTCGCTCTGCGCCGGGGAGGTGGCCCAGCTGCAGGCGGCGTTCGACCCGGGGCGCTCGGAGGGCTCCTACCTGCAGGCGGTGGAGGGCAAGACCGCCTCGCTGTTCTCGGCGTCGTGCCGCATCGGGGCCCTGGTCGCCGGGCTCCCCGACGGATGGGTCGGCGCCCTCAGCGCCTACGGGCGGGCG
Source organism: Actinomycetes bacterium (assembly GCA_021846485.1). GTDB lineage: Bacteria > Actinomycetota > Acidimicrobiia > Acidimicrobiales > Palsa-688 > JAKAQB01. The sequence goes on along the minus strand of JAJZWW010000196.1, from coordinate 3,140 downwards.
CTCGGCATGGCCTTCCAGATATGGGACGACGTACGCGACCTGGTGGGGACCGAGGACCTGCTCGGCAAGCCCGCCGGCCACGACATGGTGGAAGGCACCTACACCCTGCCGGTGATCCGCGCCCTCGCCGTGCCCGGCGCCGGCGACGACCTGCGGTCCCTGCTGGGCCGCCCCCTCGACCCTCCGACGAGGGACAAGGCCCGGGACCTGATCCTCGGCACCGACGCCCTGGAGAGCGCGACCGTCGAGGGACGGCGCTGGGCGGGGCGGGCCGAGGCGGCGCTCGGGCCCCTGCGGGCGGGATGCGCCCCGGCCGAGACCCTGGAGGGGCTGGCCGGGCTCGGCCACTCCCTGTTCGACAACCTGGACCTGAGCTAGCTCCCCGGTAGGGGCGGGGAAAGAGCAGCACGGAGGCGGCTCCGGATCGGCGGAGCCCTCCGGCCCTACGCCTGCTCGGGGCGCAGCGTGGGGAAGGCGACCACGTCGCGGATCGTCTCCGCCCCGGTGAGCAGCATGGCGAGGCGATCCATGCCGATGCCGAGGCCCCCAGTGGGCGGCAGCCCGTACTCGAGCGCCCGCAGGTAGTCGTCGTCTGTGGGCATCGCCTCCTCGTCGCCGGCCGCCTTGGCCCGGGCCTGCGCCTCGAAGGTGCGGCGCTGCTCGTCGGGGTCGTTGAGCTCGCTGAAGGCGTTGCACAGCTCCCGACCGGCGACGATCGCCTCGAAGCGCTCCACCATGCCGGGGGTGCTGCGGTGGTCCCGGGCGAGCGGCGACACCTCCTTGGGGTAGTCCGTGACGAAGACCGGACCCCACAACTCACCCTCGGTGGTCTTCTCGTACAGCTCGAGGATCAGCTTCCCCGGGCCCCACCGGTCGTCCACGGGCACGCCGCGGGCGGCGGCGACGGCGCGCAGCTCGGCGACCGGCGTGGTCAGGTCGACCTCGACGCCGGCGTGCTCGGCTACCGCCTCGAGCATCGTCGCCCGCCGCCACGGGGGTGCCAGCTCGAGGGTCCGCCCGGCGTAGTGGATGGTCGTGGTGCCGGCCAGCTCGGTCGCCAGGTGGGCGACGAGCTGCTCGACCAGCTCCATGATGTCGTGGTAGTCGGCGTAGGCCTGGTAGGCCTCCAGCATGGTGAACTCGGGGTTGTGGCGCGGCGACAGGCCCTCGTTGCGGAACACCCGGCCGATCTCGAAGACCCGCTCGATGCCGCCGACGACCAACCGCTTCAGGTGGAGCTCGAGGGCGATCCGCAGGTACAGGTCCAGGTCCAAGGCGTTGTGGTGGGTGGTGAACGGCCGGGCCGTCGCCCCCCCGGGCAGCAGGTGCAGGACCGGCGTCTCGACCTCGACGAAGCCGCGGTCCTCCATGAAGCGCCGGGTGAGCGACGTCATCCGGCTGCGCAGGAGGAGGGTCTCCCGGGACTCCTCGTTGGCCCACAGGTCGGCGTAGCGCTGGCGGTAGCGCAGGTCCGGGTCGGTGATGCCGTGCCACTTGTCGCCGAAGCTGCGCCGGGCCTCGGCGAGCAGGACCCAGTGCTCGACCCGGACCGACAGCTCCCCGGTGCGGGTGGCGACGACCTCGCCGGTCGCCCCGATCCAGTCACCCAGGTCGAGCTCGACGAAGCCGTCGAAGTCGGCGGTCCACTTGGCCCCGGCGAACAGCTGGATCGACCCCGACTGGTCGCGCAGCTCGCCGAAGGCGATCTTGCCCTGCTCGCGTCGCAGCATGAGCCGCCCGGCGACCGACACCACCTCGCCGGTCCCGGCCCCCGCGGCGAGCTCGGGGTGGGCGGCGCGGATCCCGGCGGCGCTGGCGGTCCGCTCGAAGCGGTAGGGGATGCCCGGCCGGTGGTCGTCGCTCATCGGGACCCGATGCTTGCCGACCGGCCGGCCGGCGTCCAATGCCGGAGGCCCCCGGAGGCTCCCCGGGAGCCGGCTAGAACGCGGGGACCGGCTGGGAGGCGGCCAGGGCCGCCCGCTCGGCCAGCGGGCGGCAACCGAGCCGGGCGGCGATCCCGGCGACCTCTTGCACGACCGCGGCAGCCGAGGAGGCTTCCCCGGCGAGGCGGAGGTGCTCGGCCTGGTCGAGCAGCCCGCCCGCCAGGTGGTACGGGCTGGCGGCCCGGCGCAACCCGGCGACCGCGGCGGCGAGCTGCTCGGAGGCGTCCGGGGCGCCCGACGCGCCAGCCCGGCGGGCCCGGGCGAGGTCGCGCTCGGCTCGCAGCAGGATCGGCAGGTGCCCAGGGGGCACCGCGTCGAGAGCGGCGAGCAGGTCGGCGAGGGCCGGGGCGTCACCGAGCTCGGCCGCCAGGCGGGCGGCCAGCGGCCACGACCAGCGCAGGAGTGGGTGGCGGAAGCTCAGCTCGCCGGCGGCGCCGACCGCCGAGCGGGCGAGGCCCAAGGCGCCAGCCCGGTCGCCGGCGGCGGCTGCCTTGAAGGCGGCGGTCAGGGTCACCGTCACCGCGGTCTGGACGTCCTCGTCGCTCTCCATCCCGGTGGGCACCACCGCCCGCGGCGGCAGGCCCCGGAGGGCGTCGAGCATCCCCCGCAGCTCGCAGAGCGGCGAACGGTCGGCGAAGCCGTCCCGCTCGGCGTCGTCGAACACGGCGGCTGCCTCGTCCCATGCCCCCATACCGAGGAGGGCGTCGGCGAGGTTGCCCGAGGCGTACACGAGACCGGAGGCGAAGCCGGTGCGCCTCGACACCTCGAGGGCCTCGCGGGCGACCTCGGCGGCAGCGAGGTCGTCGAAGCCGTTGAGCTGGTCCGCGAGGTTGAGCAGGGCCCGGGCGCGTTCGGTAGCCGCACCGGCCCGGTCGGCGAGGCGGGCCGCCTCGCGCAGCGCGGCGGAGGCCTCCGCCAGCCGACCGGACATGCCCGCGGCGATCCCGCAGGTGGTGAAGGTCCGGGCGAGGAGCGGCTCGGGGACCCCGACCGCCTGGGCCAGGCGCATGGCTTCGGCGGCCAGGCGGTCCCCTGCGGCGAGATCGCCGGAGAAGACCTCGGCGGCGGCCAGGGCACACAGGCCGTCGACGGTGTCGGCGCCCGGCTCGTCCATGAGCTGGGCGAGCGCCGGCTCGAGCAGCGCCTTGGCCTCCCGGATCCGCCCCTGCACCCGGATCGCCTCGGCGGCGCGCACCT
>JAJZWW010000195.1 GCA_021846485.1 Actinomycetes bacterium | reverse complement strand
AAGGTAGGACAGCAGCGCCGGCTGGACGGCGCGGAACACCTTCACTGCGGCCACCTCGTCACCGGCCATCGCCGTGAGCACCGCCTCGTCGAGGTCCTCCGCCGGGTGAGGTGCTCCGGCGAGCGAGCTGGGCAGTCGGGGCAGATCGAAGGCCTCCTGGTGGCCGGCAACGGGAGCCACCCTCAGCTCAGCTCGAGGCGAGCTGTCCCCGGGCTCGAGCAGCGTCCCGCAGCGCGGCAGCCAGCGCCTTGCGGGCGGCGGTCAGGGCCGGCACGAGGACCACCACCCAGCGCCGGTCCCAGGAGCGCCGACGGTGGTGGTGCAGCGAGTAGATTCGCTCGGTCCCCTCGGCGAGCAGCAGCACCAGCTCGCCGAGGACGGTGATCCAGCAGGCTGCGGGGCACTCTCGTTGCCGAGGCCGTGCTCCCTCGCCCGCTCCCCGTGCGTTCGCCGGAGCGATCCGGCCGGCGACGGTGCCCCGCTCGGCGGGCCGGCGCCGCCGCTTCCGAGTGAGGGCTGCGCGCTGCGGTCCCGGCCCGGTACCACTGGGTCCACACGCTGGAGCCTACGACCGCGAAGCGTCGTGCGACACGGTGTTGGCAGTGTCGCGGCGATCTGTAGCATGTCCTGCGTAGGCGGGCGCCTCTACCCGCCCGGACCGAGGGGAGGCCGCATGGCGGAGCCGTATGGCGCCGAGATGGAAGCCCGCCTCGAGGTGGACCCGGGCACCTACCGGCACTGGCGGGTCGCGATCGACCCTCCGGTGGCCACGGTGACCATGGCCGTCGACCCCGCCGGTGGGATCGCCCCGGGCTACGAGCTGAAGCTCAACTCCTACGACCTCGGGGTGGACTTGGAGCTGGCCGACGTGGTCGAGCGGATGCGCTTCGAGCACCCCGAAGTGCGAGCCGTGGTGCTCACCGGCGGGCTCGACCGGGTCTTCTGCGCCGGAGCCAACATCCAGATGCTCGCCGGGGCCACCCACCACCACAAGGTGAACTTCTGCAAGTTCACCAACGAGACCCGCGCAGCCATCGAGGATGCCGGTGCCCGCTCCGGCCAGCCGTGGCTGGCGGCGGTCAACGGGACCGCCGCCGGCGGAGGCTACGAGCTGGCGCTCGCCTGCGAGGAGATCCTCCTCGTGGACGACCGCTCTTCGGCCGTCTCGCTCCCCGAGGTGCCGCTGCTCGGGGTGCTGCCGGGGACCGGCGGCGTCACCCGCCTGGTGGACAAGCGCCACGTCCGGCGTGACCTCGCCGACGTGGTCTGCACCAGGGCCGAGGGGGTCAAGGGCCGCCAGGCGGTCGAGTGGGGGCTGGTCGACGAGGTCGTGCCCCGCAGCCGCCTGCTCCAGCGGGCCCGGGAGCGGGCGGTGGAGCGGTCCGCCGCATCGCCCCGGCCCGAAGGGGCGACCGGCGTGCGCCTCGGCCCGCTCCACCGGGAGCCGACCGCCGCCGGCTGGCGCTACGAGCACGTCGAGGTCCGCATCGACCGGGAGCTGCGAGCGGCGCGGCTGGTGGTCTCGGCGCCTCCCTCGCCGGTGCCCGCCGACGGCCCGGGCCTCGAGGCCGCCGGGTCCCGGTGGTGGCCCATCCAGTGCTGCCGCGAGCTCGACGCCGCCGCCGTCCGCCTCCGCCTGCTGGAGCCGACCCTCGGGACCTGGGTGCTCGAGACCCGCGGCGACCCCGCAGCGGTCCTGCAGGCCGACCAGGCCCTCTCGGACCTCGCCGGCCACTGGCTCGCCCGGGAGGCCCGCCTCGCCTGGGGTCGCACGCTGCGGCGCCTCGAGCTCTCCTCCCGCTCCCTGGTGGCCATCCTCGGTCCCGGCAGCTGCTTCGCCGGGACCCTCGCCGAGCTCGCCCTCGTCGCCGACCGCAGCTTCCTGCTCGACGGACCCGCCGGGGACCAGCCGGCGCCGGCGCTCACCCTCGGCCCGGCCAACGACGGGTGGTACCCGCAGACCAACGGCCCGGGCCGGCTCGAAGCGCGCTTCCTCGGCCATCCCGACCAGCTGGAGCACGCCCGCTCGCTGCTCGGCCGCCCGCTCGGGGCCAAGGAGGCGGCCGGGGCCGGGCTGGTCACCTTCGTCCCCGACGAGCTCGACTTCGACGACGAGGTCCGGCTGTGCCTGGAGGAGCGGGCGAGCTTCTCGCCCGACGCCCTCACCGGCCTCGAGGCCAACCTCCGCTTCGCGGGACCCGAGACTCCCGGCTCCAAGGTCTTCGGCCGGCTGTCGTCCTGGCAGAACTGGATCTTCCAGCGCCCGAACGCCGTCGGTCCCGATGGGGCGCTCCGCCGCTACGGGACCGGTGCGCGGGCCGCCTACGACTGGGAGAGGGTGTGAAGCGGCGATGAGCACCGTCGACTACGGCACGCGCATCCCCAACAACGTCGGGCTCGGCTCCGACCGGCGCCTCCAGCGGGCGCTCGAGTCCTGGCAGCCGAAGTTCGTCGAGTGGTGGAAGACCCTCGGGCCGGTCGCCTTCCAGGACCGGGAGGTCTACCTGCGCACCGCGATCTCGGTGGAGAAGGAGGGTTGGGCCAACTTCGGCTACGTCCTCATGCCCGAGTACCGCTGGGGGGTGTTCCTCGCCGACCCGGTCCCGGACCGCCGGATCGTCTTCGGCGACCACCTCGGCGAGCCGGCCTGGCAGGAGGTGCCCGGCGAGCACCGGGCCGAGCTGCGCCGGCTGGTCGTGGTCCAGGGAGACACCGAGCCGGCCTCGGTCGAGCAGCAGCGCCAGCTGTGCCTGAGCGCGCCGAGCCTCTACGACCTGCGCAACTTGTTCCAGGTCAACGTCGAGGAGGGCCGGCACCTGTGGGCGATGGTGTACCTCCTCCACCGCTACTTCGGTCGGGACGGGAGGGAGGAGGCCGACGAGCTGCTCGAGCGGCACTCCGGGGACCAGGACAGCCCGAGGATCCTCGGCGCGTTCAACGAGCCGACCCCCGACTGGCTGTCGTTCTTCTTCTTCACCTACTTCACCGACCGGGACGGCAAGTTCCAGCTGGCTTCCCTGAAGGAGAGCGCTTTCGACCCGCTGGCGCGCACCTGCGAGTTCATGCTCAAGGAGGAGGCCCACCACATGTTCGTCGGGTCGACCGGCATCGGGCGGGTCGTGGCTCGGACCGTGGAGCTCGCGCTCGAGCACGACACCGACGACGTCGCCCCCTACGGCGGGGTGAGCGCCGCCACCCTCCAGCGCTACCTCGACTTGCACTTCTCCGTCTCGCTCGACCTGTTCGGGGCGGAGACCTCGACCAACGCCGCCAACTACTTCGCCGCAGGGCTCAAGGGGCGGTTCCACGAGGCCGAGCGCGACGACGACCACCGCCTGCTCGACGCGACCCGCGAGGTGCCGGCGTTGGGCGAGGGCCGGGCGACGAGCCGGGAGGTCCCCGCCCTCGCCGCGCTCAACGAGACCCTCCGCGACGACTACGTGGCCGACTGCGCCAAGGGCGTCGAGCGCTGGAACCGGATCCTCGCCCCGCTCGGGGCGGAGCTGCGGCTGCCCCACGTCGGCTTCAACCGGCGGGTAGGCGCCTTCGCCGGCCAGCCGATCGCCCCGGACGGCACGGTGGGTGACCCCACGGTCCACGCCCGCCGCTTGGAGGAGGAGTGGCTGCCGACCGCGGCCGACCGGGCGCACGTCGCCTCGCTCATGGTCCCGGTCCACGAGCCGGGGAAGATGGCCGGCTGGATCGCCCCGCCGGGGACGGGCATCCACGGCCAGCCCGTCGAGCTCGCCTACGTCCGGCCGTGACGAACCGCCGCGGAGCGCGCCGGGCGCCGGGAGCGGGAGGCGGTCCGGGCGCCCCGGGGCCCGACCCGGGGGAACCCGGTCGTGGGTGAGGACTGCTACAACGCGGCCGCGTGGCTTCTCGACCGTCACCTCGCGGAGGGTCGGGGCGGCCGGCTCGCGGTCGTCGCCGGCGAGGAGCGGTGGTCCTACGAGGACCTCTCCCGGCTCGTCGCAGCGGTGCAGCACGGACTGGGGGCCCTCGGGGTGCGGCCCGAGGAGCGGGTGGCGATGGTCGTCCGGGACGAGCCGGCGTTCCTCGCCTGGTTCCTCGGCTGCCTGCGCTCCGGAGTGGTGCCCGTGCCGCTGTCCACCATGCTCACCGGGCCGGAGGTCGCAGCGATCGTCGACGACGCCCGGGCGGCGACGGTCGTGGTCTCCGCCGACCACCTCCCGCTCCTCCCCGACGTCGCGGCAGGCGCCCCGGAGCTGCGCCACGCGATCGTGCTCGGACGCCCCGCCGGTCCCGCCCCGACCACCCCGGCTGCGCCGGCCCCCCCGGCCCCCCCGGCCGTCGAGCTGGTCGCCTTCGACGACCTCGACGACGACAGCGACGCTCCGGTCGCCCGCACCCGGCGGGACTCGCCCGCCTTCTGGCTGTACAGCTCGGGCACGACCGGCACGCCGAAAGGGGTGATGCACCGCCACGCCAGCCTGGAGGCGACGGCCACGACCTACGCCCGAGAAGTCCTGCGCGTCGGGCCCGAGGACCGGTTCTTCTCCGCCGCCAAGCTGTTCTTCGCCTTCGGTCTCGGCAACGCCCTGACCTTCCCGCTGTCGGTCGGGGCGGCGACCGTGCTCGACTCCCGGCCGGCGTCACCGTCGATGGTCGCCGACGTCGTCGCCCTCCACCGCCCGACGCTGCTGTTCGGCACCCCGGGGCTGCTGGCGGCGATGCTCGCCACCGGGATCGAGCCGGGCCCGTTCGGCTCGGTCCGTCTCGGGGTGACCGCCGGCGAGGCGCTGCCCGCCGAGGTCCACCGCCGGTTCACCGGGCGGTTCGGCTTCCCGGTGCTCGACGGCCTCGGCTCGACCGAAGCGCTCCACATCTTCCTCTCGAACCGTGAGGGGTCCGAGCGGCCGGGGAGCTCGGGGACCCCCGTTGATGGCTACGAGGTGCGCCTCGTCGACGACGCCGGCCGCGAGGTGCTCGACACCGGGACCCCGGGCAACCTCCAGGTCGCCGGCCCGTCGGTCGCGTCGGGCTACTGGTGCCGGACCGAGGCGAGCCAGGCGGCCTTCGAAGGCCGCTGGCTGCGCACCGGGGACGTGTACCTGCGGGAGGAGGACGGCTGCTACCGGTTCCTCGGCCGGACCAGCGACATGATCAAGGCGGGGGGCATCTGGGTCGCTCCCGCCGAGGTCGAAGGGGTCCTCGTCACCCACCCCGACGTGGCCGAGGCCGCGGTGGTCGGCGGGCGCACACCCGACGGCCTGGAGGAGGTCGTCGCGTACGTCGTGACCCGCCCCGGGGCCGCCGTGGCGGTCTCGGGGATCGAGGCGCACTGCCGCGAGCGCATGGCCCCCTTCAAGCGACCCCGGCGGATCGAGCTGGTCGACGAGCTCCCCAAGACCGCTACCGGGAAGGTGCAGCGCTACCGGCTGCGAGCCCGGGTGGCCACCGGGGCAGTCCCTGCCGGCGACGGGGTCGGGGCTGCGACACGACGGTGAGCGCTCGGAGCGGTCCGCCGAGGATGTTGCAGGTCGGTCCGTGGGGGCTCGAGGTCCGCTACCTGCCCGCCGGACCCGCCGCGACGGACCTCGCCCGACTGGTCGTGGTCCACGAGGGACTCGGGGACTGCTACCAGCCCTCCAGGGCCACCCCGCTGCGCTCGAGGAGGGCGACGAGACGGGCCCACGCAGGCCGGGTGACCCGGGCGGCGGCGCCGGCGACCAGCGGCTCGGGGGGGAGGATCGACGCGCCGACCCAGCGGGAGAACATCCCCCCGTCCATCCACCCGGCCAGCTCCGCAGGGCAGGCGACGTCGAGGACCCCGCTGCTCGCCGTGGCCTCGCGCAGCGCCTCCCAGGTCCACGCCTCGGGGCCGGCGACGGCCGCCTGCTCCAAGGCGCCCTCCCCGAGCCCGGGGTCGTCTGCCGCGAGGGCGCCGGCGACGGGGTGGCGCCGCAGGACCCGGGGCCACCCGAGGAGCCTTCCCTCCGGGTGCGGGCCGGTGGGGGACCCCGGGGTGGCCAGCGCGCCGAGCCACAGGGTGGCGAGGAGCCGGCCGGTCGAGCCGGCCGGGGGATCGGTGGGCAGTCCGAGGCAGCGCTGCAGCGCGTCCAAGAGCCTCCCTCCGCCGGGGGGCCGATGCTCGACGGCCGCGCCGACCCGCAGGCGACCGGCCCGGCGCCCCGCGCGGTCGAGGACGACGACGACCCGGACCTCGGGGCCCTCCGCCGGCGGGTCGTCCCCCAGGTGGAAGGCCCGCCCGCCGCCGAGGAAGACCAGCGCGTCGACCTCGGGGGGCGCTGTCCAACCGAGGAGGTCTGCCACCGGGACCACCGCCACCCGCTGGGGGTGGCGGGCTTGCCAGCCGAGGGGCAGGGCGAACGCGCACGCCCCCGAGGCGGCGAGGGCGCGCTCGACGCGGGCCTCGTCGAAGCAGGCGACGAGGTCCTC
>JAJZWW010000194.1 GCA_021846485.1 Actinomycetes bacterium | reverse complement strand
AGGCTGCCGCTCCCTCAGCTTGGAGGGGCGGGGCGGCGCGGGCGGGGCCTAGTGGCAGATCGTGGCTGTGTCCACCACCTGGGGGAGTGTCCCCTGGGTCCGTGTGGAACGGACGATCTGAGGCGCGGTCGAGGGCGTCGCACAGACGAACACGTAGGTGCCGACGACATTGGGCAGGAAGCCGACGATGAAGCCCGACGGCCATGCGTCTGTCCCGACCTCGGGCTGCCAGACCTGCATCGTCCGGGGGTCTGTCGTGGTCGGGCGTGCGGGGCGAAGCTCCGCCCAGCCCGACACGAACGCGTGGAACCAGTGTGTCGGACCGGGCTTCCACGGCTTATTGAACGAGAGCTCGGCACCCCATGGGACCCAGACCCGGTAGACCCTGTTGAGCGTGCGGTTCGCCTCGACGAAGAACCCCGCCGGGTACCCCCGCTGGTGCCAGGCGAGGTCGCCCGAGATGTAGCTGCGCAGCGGGGTGACCTGGACGTTCGCGTACTCGAACGGCACGGCTGTCGCGGCCTGGTGCGGATAGCGCCCGTCCTTGGGACACCGGCCTCCGAGCATTGTGAAGGCTCCTGCGACGCTCGCAGAGGGGGCGCTGGAGATGGTCCAGCCGTAGCGGAGCACCTCGGAGCGCCTCGACTTGGGCAACCCGCACACCCACAGCGGTCCCTTGGCGACCTGTGAGTAGTACGGAGACTTCGGGTCCACGGTGTTGCGGGCGATCGTCTGGCCGAGTGTTGCGAGCGGCAGAGCAGGCAATGTCGCGCCAGCGACGAAGACCCTCCGCCAAGCGAGGAAGTCGTAGAGGCGCATCGTTGTCGCCACGGCCACGGTGAGCGCCTTCTCGACGGAGCCGGTGACCTTGAACGACCTGGCGCCCGTCGAGATGAGCGAGATCCTGCCACCAGTCGTCGAGGGGAGGCTCTTCACGACGCTTCCTGCGGGAAGGACGAGCGTCGCGTAGCCCGGTGTGACGGTGATCGCGCTCGGGACGTAGAGGAGCACGTCGCCGGGATGCAGTGGGCACCAGCCCCGCATCCACCCACCGAGGACCGTGCCCTTCAGGACCGACTTCGGCCGGATTGTCCGGCCGTGGGGGCCGGGGCACGGCGCAGGGCGATCGGTCCACGGCACGATGAGGTGCGTCGCGGCGTTCCAGAGCACGTGGTCTGCGCCGGGCAGGTCGCTCAGCGCCTTCGGCAGCGGCGCGATGCGCAGCTTCGCGGGCTTCTCCGCCTTCTTCTTCGACGTTGTGTGCTGCGACGCGTGCCGCGCACTCGTGGCGGCCGCTGCGCTCGGCGCGTCGGCGCCGAGGCCGGCGAGCGCGCCGCTGAGGGCTGCGATCGCTGCGAGCGCGACGACGGCGCGACGGAGCCGACCGTCGCGCCTCGTGCCTCCCATCCCCATCGGCTCACCTCCGTCTCCTCCAGGGGCGCCCCCACCGGGCCTCCCCCACACGAGTCGGCGGGAGCGGACCCGACGCTCGTCCGAGTCTAGGTATGGCCGATGTGCGTGAGCGGGGACGAGGCGCCGCTGCCGGAGCTCTTCTTTTGACGGGCGTGTCCGAATCGATCGCGCTCGCGGCGCCCGCCGTGGCAGCGGTGCGCCTCGGTTGCGGTACCGGCGTGTCCCATGACGACGACGGGCTCGAAGCGCCTTGGCGAGGGCTCTCCGCTCCGCGTGTTCTTCCCTCGTGCTCCTTGGCGCTCCTCGGCGCCTCGCCCGGGTCGGCGCCAGGCCGCCCCGCCGTCTCACCTGAAAAGGAGCTGCAGGGAGCGGTCGGCGCCTAGCGGCAGATCGTGGCTGTGTCCACCGCCTCGGGGAGTGCCCCCTGGGTCCGTGTGGAAAGGACGATCGCGGGCCCCAGATCGAGCGCGCCTGCCACGTCGACGTCGCCTCCCGGGTGATCTGTGCGGGGCTTTTCCCCGACCACACGACGATCGCCCGGTTCCGAGCTCGCCACGAAGACGCGCTCGAGTCCATCTTCACGGCGTCGCTTCGCCTGTGCGCCAAGGCGGGGATGGCGACCGTCGGTCTGGTCGCGCTCGACGGGACCAAGATGGCCGCCAACGCCTCGATGTCGGCCAACCGCACGAAGGAGACAATCGACCACGAGGTCGAGGAGATGTTCGCCGACGCGAAGGCGACCGACGAGGCCGAAGACGCCCAGTTCGGCGACGCGCGTGGGGACGAGCCACTGGCTGTCCTGCGAGGACGAGCGGACCGGAAGCGTCGCTTCAAGGCGGCCAAGGAGCTCCTCGACAAGGAACTGGCATCCGAGCGCGAGGCCCACGAGGCCCACCTCGCCGAGCGCCAGGCAGAAGAGGAACGGCGCGGCACGAAGCTGCGCGGCCGAAAGCCCAAGGCCCCCGAGGAGAAGGCCGGAGCCAACGAGAAGAAGGTCAACACCACCGATCCGGAGTCCAAGGTCATGTCGACCGCCAAGGGCTTCCTCCAGGGCTACAACGCGCAGGCGGTCGCGAACGAAGCCCAGGTGATCCTCGCATCCTCGTTGACCGACTGCCAGAACGACATGGGCCAGCTCCACCCGATAATCGAGGTGACGAAGACCTCTCTCGCCGAGGCCGGCCTCGACGAGTGACCCGACAAGCTCTTGGCCGACGCCGGGTACTGCTCGGAGGAGAACCTGGCTGCCTTGGGCCAAGACGACCCCGACACCTACGTCGCCACGCGCAACATGAAGGAGAACCAGACCCCACGCACCGGACGGCGCGGGCGGCTCCGGAAGGGCGCGACGCTCGTCGAGAAGATGGACCGCAAGGTCTCGAACAAGGCTGGACGCGCCCTCTACCGGAAGCGCCAGCAGATCATCGAACCGGTCTTCGGGCAGATCAAGGACGGGCGCCACATCCGCCGCTTCATGCGAAGAGGCAAGGCGGCCGCCGCCTCGGAGTGGAGGGTCACCTGCGGGACCCACAACCTCTTGAAACTCTACCGGCGCGCCCTCGGCGACGCCGCGGCAGCTCCCTACAGCCGGATGGCCACCGCGTTGGGCTGCTGATCGGGACGAGCAGACGCCACTTGGGGCTGCGCTGAGCTGGTGGGACAACGCGACACGGGGGCCTGATCAGCTGGGGCAGTCGGCATTCGGCCCAGTCATCGCTGCAGTCGCGTGGCGCCGAAGGTCGAGCAGCTCGGCGAGGTGCAGCGAGTCGATGCCAGCTAGCTCTTTGAGCTGGGTGCGACAGGAGAAGCCGTCTGCGAGGACCACGTCGTCACATCCAAGGCCCCGGACGGCTGGGAGCAGGTTCGACTCGGCGACCGCCAACGACACCGCGTAGTGCCCGCGCTCGAACCCGAAGTTGCCCGCGAGACCGCAGCATCCGCCGAGTCGGCGAACCTCAGCCCCCGCGTCGGCCAGAAGCTGCTGGTCGCGGTCCCACCCCATGACGGCATGGTGGTGGCAGTGGGGCTGTGCCACGCCGCGGACACCCGCCATAGGCGGCGGTCGCCAGCCTTCCGTGTCGACCAGCAGCTCCGCGAGCGTGCGGACGCGCGCAGCGATGCGCTCGACATCTGGCTCACCGATCAGCTCGCGCGCGTCGCGCCGCAGGACGGCGGTGCATGAGGGCTCGAGGCCGACTATCGGTCCGTCTCCGGGGAGAGCCTCGTCGAGGGCGGCGATCGCCCGGCGAAGCTGCCGGCGGGCCATGCCGGGCTGTCCGGTGCTAATCCACGTGAGACCGCAGCACACCTGGCGGCGGGTGAGGTGCACGGCGTAGCCTGCGTCCTCGAGCACGCGCACCGCGGCCTCCCCGACGTGCGGGGTGAAGTGCTCGGTGAAGGTATCGACCCAAAGAAGCACCGGCGTGCCGCGCCCCGGCACACGACCTGCCATCGTGGAACGAAACCCCCTGGCGGCCAGCTGCGGCAGCCCACGGTGCGGGTCGATGCCGCCGAAGGCTTTCCCGAGGGCTACGAGCCAGGGACGTTGGAGCGCCGCAGCGACGACGGCGGGTGCCCGTGAGCCCAACCCGGCGAGCACCGGGAGCCAGCCGAGGGAATAGTGGGCACGGGGACGGAGTCGGTGCCTGTAGCGCTGGAAGAGCACCTCGGATTTGTACGTCGCCATGTCGACACCCGTCGGGCAGTCGGACAGGCATCCCTTGCACGAGAGGCACAGCTCGAGGGCCTCGGCGAGCTCCGTGCTGCGGAAGCCGCGAGGCAGGGTCCCCTGGGCGAGCTCCTGGAGGACCCGCGCCCTCCCGCGAGTGGAGTCCTTCTCGTCTCGAGTCGCGAGATACGACGGGCACATGACGCCGCCCGACGCAGACTGCTGCGCGCGGCACTTGGCCATGCCCACACACCGGTGCGCGGCCACTGAGAGGTCGCCGTGGTCCTCGGGAAGGCGGAACGCAAGCCGGCGGGCGACCGGTCGGGCGGTCGCCAGCCGCAGGTCGGCATCCACCCGCGCGGCGTTGACGATTACCCCGGGGTTCAACACGTTATCGGGGTCGAACAGCGCCTTGACCTTCCCGAACGCTGCGATCGCCTCACCTGAGTACATGATGGGGAGGAGCTCGCTGCGTGCCCGCCCGTCGCCGTGCTCGCCGGACACCGACCCTCCGTAGCCCGCTACGAGCTGTGCTGCCTCCGTGAGGAACGACTGGAACCGTCCGGGAGCGCTGGCGAGCGGGAAGTCGATGCGGGCGTGCACGCAGCCGTCGCCGAAGTGCCCGTAGGTGAGCGCGTCGAAGCCGTGGTCCTCGAGCAGACGTTGGAAGTCACGAAGGTACGCACCGAGATGCTGCGGGGGCACTGCAGCGTCCTCCCACCCCGGCCACGCCGGAACCCCTCTGGGCGTCCGGCTGCCGAGCCCGGCGCCGTCCTCTCGAATGCGCCACAGTGCGGCTGCAGCGCTGCCAGAGAGCACGAGGGAGTCCATGCATCCCGACGCCTGTGCGACCTGGTCTGCGTGCGAGGTCGCCTCCCCGAGATCCTCACCCGTCGTCTCGACGAACAGCCAGCCCGCGCCCCGGGGAAGGTCGGGCACTGCCGCCCCGCCCCGGCGTGCACGGACGGCGTCCACCAGGCGCGAGTCCATCCCCTCGAGCGCCACGACGCGCTGCGTGACGGCCGAAGGCGCAGCGTCCGCGGCGGTCGCCATGTCCGGGTACCCCAGCACTGCGAGCGCCACCGCGCGCGGGGACTCGACCAGTCGCACCGTCGCACGGAGGACAACGGCGAGGGTGCCTTCGGTTCCGACCAGAAAGCGGGCGAGGTTTTCCCCGCCGTCTGGCGAAAGATGCTCGAGCGAGTACCCCGACACCTGACGCCGGAAGCGTCCGAACTCGTTGCGGATCGTCTCGCGGTGCTCCGCGGCGATCGCAGCGAGACCGGCCCGGTAGCGCGCCTCGCGTTCCCTGTTCTCCCCGTCACCCGAGCGCGCCAGCGAGGCCGCTCCTGCTCGCACACGATCGCCTCTCCCGGTGACGACGTCGAGCACGGTGATGTTGTCCGAAGTGCGGCCGTACCCAAGGGCGCGCGCCCCGCACGCGTTGTTGCCCACCGCGCCACCGAGGGTCGCCCGAGCGTGGGTCGAGGGGTCGGGGCCGAACCTGAGACCGTGGACCGCCACCGCAGCGGTGATCTCGTCCAGGGTCACTCCCGGTTCGACCACCGCCGAGCGTGCCTCCGGGTCAACGTGGAGCACCCGACGCAGGTACCGGGAGAAGTCCAGGACAATGCCCGCCCCGATGGCGTTCCCTGCGATCGACGTGCCGGCACCCCGACAGGTCACCGGCACCCCGTGGCGGCGCGCCACGTCCATCGCTCCCATGACGTGGTCGGCGCTCGCCGGGAACACGACCGCCATCGGCCGAATGCGGTAATTGGAGGCGTCGCCCGAGTATTCCGCGAGGCGCCTGGCTCCCGCGTCGACGTGCTCGATGCCCGCTCGGCGCAAGTCCTCGAGTAGCTCGCGCGGATCAAGCATCGCTACTCCCTTGCCTCACGAGCTTTTCGAGTTCCGCTGCGACTCCGGACAATGGCGAAGTGGCCCGAGCGGATCCCGTCAGCACGTCACGAGACCCGGCCCGTCGGTGAAGGGTCGCTCGGATGCATTGCGAGGGGCGTGACGGTCACGTCGAGCCACGGAAAGAGCGGCAACGACAGAATCGCTTCGTGCAATCGCGAGGCGTCCTCGGCGTTCCAGACGCCCACGTTCGCCCATCTGCCCGGTATGCGCCACAGACGCACGATGGTTCCATCCTCGGCCAGAGCCCTCGCACGCGCCGCTTCAGCGCGGGTCAGTTCTTGCTTGCGTGCTTCGTCGAAATCGGGGGGCAAGCCGACTTCGATGCATACGAGAAATTCCACTACCGCTCCCTGGAACCGAGGCGTGTCACACTTCGACGACGCATATCGGCTCGCCGACGTCCACCTCGTCCTGCGCAGCGACAAGCTGCTCGACCAACGTACCCCCCACGGGGGAGGGGACCTCGGT
>JAJZWW010000193.1 GCA_021846485.1 Actinomycetes bacterium | reverse complement strand
CCCCTCTCCCCCCGCCGCCGGCCCCCCCCCCCCCCCCGGCTCGCCGGCCACCCGAAGCCCGCCACCGAGACAGCCCAGCCGAGGAGGCCCAGTGACCTTGACCGACCCACCGACGCCCGCTCCCCGCCCCGGGCGCGTCGCCCTCTACCTCCAAGACGCCCACCCGATCCGCGAGGGGATGGCCCTCGCCTGCTACGCCGAGGAGCGGGGCTTCGAGGCGGTCTGGCAGGCCGAGAGCCGGCTGGTGCGGGAGGCGACTGTCCCGATGGCCGCCTACGCCGCGGTCACCGACCGCATCCGGGTCGGCTCAGGAGTGGTCAACAATTGGACCCGCAACCCCGCGCTGCTGGCCTCCACGTTCTCGACCCTCGACGACCTCGCCCCCGGCCGGGTGGTGCTCGGCATCGGCGCTTGGTGGGATCCCCTGGCCGCCAAGGTGGGCATCGACCGCCGCCGGCCGCTGCTCGCGATGCGCGAGACGGTCGAGGCGGTCCGCGGACTGCTGGCCGACCGCCGGGTCACCTACCACGGCAGCTTCGTGAACTTGGACGGCGTCGAGCTGGACTACGTGCACCAGCCTCGTCGGCCGAAGGAGGTGCCGATCTACGTGGGGGCCACCGGGATGAAGATGATGGAGCTCGCCGGGGAGATCGCCGACGGCGTGGTGCTCAACTACCTGGTCTCCCCCGACTACGACACCGAGGCGATCGCCCACCTGACCGCCGGCGCGGCCCGGGCGGGCCGGTCGCTCGACGAGCTCGACCGGCCCCAGCTGGTGGTCTGCTCGCTCGACGACGACCGGGCGAAGGCCCTCGACGCCGCCCGGCTGCTCGTCACCCAGTACCTCGGCCAGCAGCCCCACATCATGGCCGCCTCAGGGGTGCCCGGTGAGCTGCTGGCGGAGATCGGCCGGGTGCTGACCTGGCCGGCGACCCTCGAGCAGGTGGAGGCGGCTGCGAGCCTCGTGCCCGACGAGGTCGTGGAGCTGCTCACCGCTTCGGGCACCGCCGAGGACTGCCGGGCCAAGGTGGCCCAGTACCTCGAGCACGGCTGCACCTGCCCGATCCTCTACCCTCTCGGCGGTGACGTGCGGGCGATGATCGACGCCCTCGCCCCGGGCGCGCCCAGGTGAGCGACGGCGGCAACCTGCGCGCCGGGGGGCCCCCGCCCGCCCGCTCCCCGGCCGGGCGGGTGGCGGCGCGCCCCGCGCCCGGCCGGCCCTCCGGGGCACGCCGCTCCCCGGCTGGGGCCGAGCCGTCCGGGGACCTGGTCGCCGAGGTCACCGCCATGGTCCGCCCGATCGCCGAGGCGGTGGGAGCGCAGCTGGTCGACGCCGCGGCCCTCGACGAGGGGGACCTGCCAGTGGCGTGGATGGGCCGGACGGTGCTCGGCTTCCGCCTACCCGGCCTCCACGGCGCCTTGGAGCGGCTGCTCGACACCGCGGAGCGCGAAGAGGGCGCCCCGCTCGCTGAACTGCCTCGGGAGGCCAAGCAGCGGGTTGTGGAGCGCCTCGACCGGGCCGGCGCGTTCACCGTCCGCCGGGCAGCGGAAGACGTCGCCGATGCTCTCGGGGTCAGCCGCTTCACCGTCTACAACTACTTGAACGCCATCCGCGACCGCGACTGACCGGCGACTGGAGCGGGTGTCGGCGGGGCCCGAGCCGGGTAGGTCGCGGTCGGGCCGCCGGGGCTCGCCCGACTGGCGGCTGACGCTGCGGGCTACGGAGGCCACGGAGGCCGGCCATGAGCTGCTACGGGTGTGGTGCCGTTGTGGACGCCGTGTGGAGGTGGTGCCCGGTCTGCGGCCGGGAGCTGGTCGGGGGTCCCGCCCCGACGCCCCCGGAGCGCCGCGAGGCCGAGGCGGCGGCGGTGCCGGCCGCGGCCTTCGTCGTGGAGTGGTCGCTGCCCGCGACCCGTCAGGTCGTGTCGCGCCGACCGAGCTGCTCTCCGTAGCGCCGGTCGCGCCACGCCAGCGCCGCCTTCAGCCCCTCTTCGAGGGTGAGCCGCTCGAACTCCGCCTTCTCGGGGGACTCGGCCGCATTGAGGATCGAGGACAGGTCGAGGTTGGAGCCGACCGCCTGGCGCAGGCCCATCGCCTCGAACGCCCGGGTGAGAGCGAGCTTGGCCAGGCGCAGGGCCGGGAGGGGGGCGAGCGCGATCCGCCCGGCGAGCTCACCGGCGACCCGCTCCAGGTCCTCAGGGGCCACGACCCGGTTGACCAGCCCGAGCGAGCAAGCGGTCGGGGCGTCGACCACGTCGCCGGTGTAGAGCAACTCGTTGGTCTTCTTCTGGCCGATCACGAACGGCATCAGCAGGGTCACCGGACCCGAGCCGTAGCGGACCTCCGGCTCGCCGAAACGGGCGTCCTCGGCGGCTACGACCAGGTCGCAGGCCATCGCCAGCTCGCAGCCGCCCGCCAGGCAGTAGCCGCGGACGACCGCGATGGTCGGCTTGGGCAGCGACCACAGCTGCATGGTGGCGGCGACGTCGGCGGACAGCACCCGGTGCCAGGCGTCGGCCCCGGCGGTCGCCGCCTCCGCTTCCCCGCCGAGGTCGTAGCCGGCGGAGAACGCCCTGCCCGCTCCCCGGACCAGTACCACCTTGGCCTCGTCGTCCGCGGCGGCGACGGCGAGGACCTCGCCGAGCTCGGCGACCATCCGGTGGCTCAGGGCGTTGAGCTTCTCGGGCCGGTTGAGGGTGACCCACGCCAGGCTCTCCGACCTCTCGTAGTCGACCAGCGCCATTCAACAGCTCCTCTCGTCGGGTTGCTGCTCTGATCCCCGGGCTGGCACCACGAGCACGTCGAGGGCCAGCGCCCCCGCCGGGGTGCAGCGAAGCGGGTTGACCTCGAGCGCGTCGAGGTGCTCGCCGAGCTCCTCGGCGAGGCGCGACATGCCGAGGACCGCCGCGGTCACCGCGTCGACATCGGCGGCGGGCCGCCCCCGGAAGCCGTCGAGGAGCGGTCGCAGCGCGAGGCGGTCGATCAGCGACCGGGCGGTCGGGGCGTCGAGGGGGGGCAGCGCCACCCGCCGGTCGCCGACCACCTCGACCGCGACCCCGCCGGCGCCGACGACCAGCATCGGCCCGAGCAGTGGGTCGCGGACCACCCCAACGGACAGCTCCGCCCCTCCCGGCGCGAGCCGGGCGACCACCGCCCGGGGGCCGAGCCGGGAGCGCAGGTCGGCGTAGGCCGCGGCGAGCGCGGCAGGCTCGGCGATCCCGACGACCACCCCCTCGACGTCGGACTTGTGGGCGACGCCGGGCTCGTCGGTCTTCAGCACGAGCGGGTACCCGACGGCCTCACCGGCGGCGAGCACCCCGTCGGGGTCGCCGGCGGCGCGCGCCAGGGGGGAGGCGATCCCGTAGTCCGCCAACAGCTCGAAGCCCTCCTCGGCGCGAAACGGCCGGCCCGCGGCGAGGCGGCCGGCCCACCTGGCCCGGCGCTGCTCGTCGGGCGGCTCGGCCACGGTCCTCGCCCGCCGGATGCTCGCCTCCAGGCCGAGCAGGTGGGAGAGGGCGGACAGACCGCTCACCGTGCCCTCGAGCACGGGTATGCCCGCCGCCCGGAGCCTCCGGGCGGCTTGCCGATCGATCGCGCTCGGCAGGTTGCAGAGCACCGCCAGGGGGGCGTCGGTCCGCTCCCACGCGGCGCGCACCGCCTCCTCGTAGGAGTCCTCGCGCTCGACCTCGGGCACCAGGTCGACGCACAGCACGGTCGCCGAGGTGTCGGGGTCCTCGGCGAGGGCCAGCAGGCTCTCGGTGAACGTGACGGTCGCGTCGGTACCGGTGCCCCACACGTCGAGCGGGTTGCCCGGCTCCAAGCCGTCGTCCAGCGCCGCCGAGAGCCGGGCAATGGTCCCCGGCCCGATGGCGGAGAAGCCGATCCCGAGCCGTTGGGCCCAGTCGACGAGATGCGCTCGCTCGGCACCCGAATCGTGCACCGCGGCGAGCCGCCCCGAGGAGCGGTCCGCCCGCGACCGGGGTCGCCGACCGGCGCAGAGCAGCTCCAGGGTGTCGACCATCTCGGAGAGGTCCCGCACCCGGATCGTGCCGGTCGCCTCGCACAGCGCCTCCCAGGTGGCGTCGTCCCCCGCCAGGGCACCGCTGTGCGCCTCGACCATCGCCCGGCCCGCCGGCGACGCCCCCACCGCCAGGGCCACCGTCGGGATCCCCGCGCGCGCCGCGCCGGCGAGCAACGAGCGGACTCGCCCGGCGTCTCTCAAGGTCTCGACCAAGAGGGCGAGGACCTCCGCCCCGGCGCTGCCGAGCGCGTAGTCGAGGTAGTCGGCGGTGGTGGTCACCAGCTCCTGGCCCGAGGAGACCGCCAGCGCCCACCCGACGCGCCGCTCGGCGCGCAGCAGGGCGGAGTACGCCGAGCCGGAGTGGGTGACCAGCGCCACCGGGCCGGAGAGCAGCGGGTCGGGCTCGACGTAGCCGAGCACCCGCAGGCCGCTGTGAGGGTTGACAAAGCCCATGCAGGCCGCGCCGCACATCGCCATGCCCGCCGCCTCGGCGGTGGCAGCCAGCTTCTGGCGCAGCCCGGGGGTGAACGCGCTGGCGAAGACCACCGCCGAGGCGTCGCCGCGCGAGGCCGCCAGGGTGAGCTGCTCGTCGAGGTGGGCGTCGCCGACGGCGAGCGCCACCAGGTCAACCGGGCCGGGCACCGCCTCCAGGCTCGGCAGGCACGGCCGCTCCCCGACCCGCTCGTAGCGGGGATTGACCAGGTACAGCTCCGGGCCCGACGGGCTGGACTCCAAACCGGCGACCAGGCGGGCGCCGAGGCTGTTGGGCCGGCCGCTCGCACCGACGACCGCCACCCGCCCGGCCTCGAGCATCGCCCGGACCGCCCGGGACCGGGCGTCACCGTCCCGACCGCCGCCCGGGAGGGTCGCTGTGCCCTCTGGGACCCCGCCCGCCTCCCTCACGCCCGACCTACCGTACATCCACCCTCCCGTCCAGGTGTTGAATGATCGTTCAGCCTAGCAACTTGCAACACCGTGGAAGCGACTTCCCCACTCGGTAGCCTGGGGACGCGGCCCCAACCGCGAGGACCAGAGCCGACGAGCGGAAAGGACGCAACAGTTGACCACGAGCGACCCCGCCGGGGCGCCGGCCGACGACCTCGACGACCGGCGGAGCCAGATCCTGCGTGCTGCGCTCGACGTGATCTCCCACCGGGGCTACTCCGACACTCGGGTCGCCGACGTCGCCCTCAGGGCCGGCATCAGCCCAGCCCTGGTGATGTACTACTTCCAGACCAAGGACCGCCTCCTGGCCGAGGCCACCCGCCTCGCCGAGGACCTCTGGTACCAACACGGCAACCGCCGGCTGGAAGCGATCCCGAGCGCCACCGCCCGGCTGGAGGAGCTGGTCCGGCTCACCTGCCTCCCCCAGGACGACCCCGCGCTGGGCGAGTCCTGGGCGGTCTGGCTCGACCTGTGGGCCCAGGCGGTCCACTGGCCGGAGGTGGCCGCGGTCCGCGAGGAGTTCGACGAGCACTGGCGAGAGACGATCCGCTCCGTGGTCCGCGACGGGCAAGCTAGCGACGAGTTCCAGCTGGTCGACGTCGACGACGTAGCGATCAGCCTCTCCGCCGTGCTCGACGGCCTGGCGATCCAAGTGGCCCTGCGCGATCCGGTCGTCACCGCGCACCGGGCCTTCGACGTCGCGATGATGCTCGCCGCCCGGCTGCTCGGCTTCTCCTGGCGCGCGTAGTCCCCCACGCGCCGAGCCATCCACTCGAGACGCCTCACGCACCAACCCGTGGGCTCTGCCCTCTGCTCTGCTAACGTTTGACCGACGGTTCAGTCAATCGAGCTCGCGGGGGGGCCCAGTGGGAGAGGTGATGAGCATGAGCACCAACGATCAGGACGCCGGCGCTTCCGCTTCCCGGCGCAGCCGTACCCCGACCCAGAGGTCGCCCTTCGGTTCCCACCCCCGCCGGACGCACGCCCTGGCGACCCTCGCCCTCGCCTCGGCCGGGGTGCTGCTCCTGGCGGCGTGCGGTTCGGCTACCAGCGCCTCCCCCAAGGCGCGAGGCGTCGCCCTGCGGGGCGGGACGGCGACTTTCGCCATGAACCACGGCGACCAGTTCAACTGGATCCTGCCGCTCCCGAACGAGGCCTCCTACGAGCCCTACCAGCAGAACACCGAGTACAGCATGTGGCGGCCGCTCTACTTCGACGGCAACGGAGCGAGCCCGACGATCGACCAGGCGGAGAGCCTGGCCTACCCACCGGTCTGGTCGGGCAACGACCGGACCGTGACCGTCCACCTGAAGCCGCGGCGCTGGTCGGACGGCAAGCCGGTCACGACCCGGGACGTGCGGTTCTTCTTCGACCTCTTCGAGGCGAACAAGTCCCAGATCGCGACCTACCTACCGGGCGACCTCCCCGATGACGTGGCGAGCATCTCCTACCCGAGCGCGACGACGTTCGTGATCCACCTGAAGGCGCCCGTGAACCCGACGTGGTTCGACGACAACGAGCTCACCTTCGT
>JAJZWW010000192.1 GCA_021846485.1 Actinomycetes bacterium | reverse complement strand
GAGGACCGCCAGGGCGGCCGCGACCGCGCCGAGGGCGTCGACCGCCACCGAGGCCAGCACCGGGGGGCTCATCGCCCTCCGGGGTGCCCCTGGAGGGTGTCCGCGGGGGGGTCGGCGGTCACGGCGTCGGCGGCACGACCCGCAGGTGCAGGTCGCGCAGCTGCGCGTCCGACACCGGGCTCGGGGCCCCCATGAGCAGGTCGCGGGCCGACTGGTTCAAGGGGAAGGCGATCACCTCGCGGATGTTCGCCTGGTCCTCGAGGACCATCAGGATGCGGTCGAAGCCGGGCGCGATGCCCGCGTGGGGCGGTGGGCCGTAGTGGAAGGCGTTCCAGAGGGCGGGGAAGGAGCTGCGGATGCGCTCCGGGCCGTAGCCGGCGACGGCGAACGCCGCCTCCATGATGTCGGGCCGATGGTTGCGGACCGCGCCCGAGGACAGCTCCACCCCGTTGCAGACCAGGTCGTACTGGTAGGCGAGGACGTCGCCGGGGTCTAGGTCTCGGAGCGCCTCGAGGCCGCCCTGGGGCATGGAGAACGGGTTGTGGGCGAAGTCCCACCCGCCGGTCTGCTCGTTGCGCTCGTACATCGGGAAGTCGACCACCCAGGCGAACGCCAGGGTCCCGGGGTCGGCGAGCCCGAGCTCCCGGCCGACCTGGCGGCGCTGCTCGCCGAGGAGCGCGGCGGCGGGGAGGCGGGATCCCACCGCGACGAGCACCGCGTCCCCGGTCCTGGCGTCGGCCGCCCGGGTGAGCTCGCCGGCCTCGGCGTCGGTGAGGCGGCGGGCGAGCGGGCCCTTGGCGCCGGCGGGGGCGAGCTGCAGCCAGGAGCCGGTGACCCCGAGCGCCTTGGCGGCCTCGGCGAAGCCGTCGAACCACTTGCGGGGGGCGGTCCGATCCCCGGGGACCCGCAGCGCCCGGACCACGTGCCCGGCGGACGGCGCCCCGGCGAGCATCGGCAGCTCGGTGCGACCCCCGAGGGTCGCGGTCAGCTCCGCGATCTCGAGGCCGAAGCGCAGGTCCGGTTTGTCGGTGCCGTAGCGGTCGACCGCCTCGGCGAAGCGGAGCCGGGGGAACGGCGCCGCCGTCACCTTGTCGGTCATCCCGGCGACGATCGCGGTCATCAGCCGCTCCACCTCGTCGAAGACGTCCTCCTGGGTGGCGAAGGCCATCTCCAGGTCGATCTGGTAGAACTCGCCGGGGCTGCGGTCCGCTCTCGACGCCTCGTCCCTGAAGCAGGGCGCGATCTGGAAATAGCGCTCTACGCCTCCGACCATCAGCAGCTGCTTGAACTGCTGGGGCGCCTGCGGAAGCGCGTAGAACTCGCCGGGGTACTGGCTGGAGGGCACCAGGAAGTCGCGGGCGCCCTCCGGCGACGACGCGGTGAGGATCGGCGTCTGGACCTCGAGGAACCCCCGCGAGCCGAGGTGGGCCCGCACCACCCCGGCGAGGCGGTTGCGGCGCACCAGCCGCTCGGTGAGCGGCCCGCGGCGCATGTCCAGGTAGCGGTAGCGCAGGCGGTGCTCCTCGCCGATGTCGGTGTCGCGCTCGACGGGGAAGGGGAGCACGTCGGCGGAGGAGAGCACCTCGGCAGTCTCGGCGACGACCTCGACCTCCCCGGTGGGCAGGCGCGGGTTGACGGTCTCCGGGGAGCGGGCGACGACCGTGCCGGTGACGCTCACCACGCTCTCCAGCCGCAGCCCCTCGAGGACCTCCCACGCACCCCCATCCGGTTTGACGACCAGCTGCACGGCCCCTCCGCCGGCAGGGCCACCCGGGTCGCGGAGGTCGACGAAGAGCAGCCCCCCGTGGTCGCGCTTGGCGGCCAGCCAGCCGGCGAGCGCGACGGCGTGGCCGACGTGTTCGGGGCGGAGGTCGCCGCCGCGGTGGTCGCGGTAGCGGTTGACGGCGAGCGGCGGGGTGTCCTCCATAGCGGGACGAGGGTACCGGCCGGCGCCGGCCGGTTCCGGGGCAGCGGCCGGCGAGTGCTCCGGGGAGCCCTACTCGAGCACTGCCCGCAGCTCGCGGAGCTCGGCGCGCAGCAGGTCGAGCTCGGCGCGCAGCCTGGCGACCTCTTCGCGCACGGCGGCCAGGCCGGTTTCGAGGTTGGCGACCCGCTCGGCGTTGGCCGCCCGCCCCGCCCCGCCGGCGGCCTCTCCGCCGGCCCTCCCCGGCGACCCGGCGGGCACCTCCAGGACCTCGCCGGCGAGGAGGTGGGCCCAGCGCTCCTCACGCTGGCCGGGATGGCGGTCGAGACGGGTGACGTAGGGGGTGTCGTAGCGGTTCTTCAGGCGGTGCAGGACCCCCTCGACCCCGCCGAGGTCGTCGAGGCTCGGGTAGCGCTCCGTGCGGGCGCGCAGCTCGCTCACCGTCTGGGGCCCGCGCAGCGCGAGCACTGCGAGCACTGCGAGCTCGGCGGCGGTCAGCCCCCACGCCTCGTCGAGGACGTGGCGGTACTTGTCCGCCCGGTTGCTCGGGCTGTGCACCACCCGGGCCAGCCCGAGGGCGCGCAGCTCGCCGAGCACCGCGGAGACCTCCTCCGGGCCGTAGGCGGTGACCGGGTTGCGGTTGGAGGCCTGGTTGCAGGCGAGGAGCAGGGCGTTCTGGGTGAGCGGGTAGGCCTCGGGGGTCGTGGCCTGCTTCTCTACGAGGGCGCCGAGGACCCGCAGCTGCTCGGGGGTGAGGGGCTGCACGGCCCGCGAGCATAAGGCAGGGCCCTGGCCGCGAAGGCCGCCGGCGGGCCAGACTGGCGGCGGCGCGCCCGACGAGCGGCCGCCGAGCAGCAGTGTCGGACAGAGGCGAGGAGGCCGGGATGGCGAGCAGGAGCCGGGACAGCTTCGGGGCACGGGCGGAGCTCGAGGTGGGAGGCAGGCGCTTCGGCTACTACCGCCTCGACGCCCTCGCCGAGCGCTTCGAGGTCTCCCGGCTGCCGTACTCGCTCAAGGTGCTCCTGGAGAACCTGCTGCGCCACGAGGACGGCCAGAGCGTGCGTGCCGCGGACATCGAGCGCCTCGCCAGCTGGGACCCGGCGGCGGAGCCGGCGGACGAGATCGCCTTCGCCCCGGCGCGGATCTTGATGCAGGACTTCACCGGGGTGCCGGCGGTGGTGGACCTCGCGGCGATGCGCGACGCGATGGTCGCCCTCGGCGGGGACCCGTCGCGAGTCAACCCGCAGATCCCCGCCGAGCTGGTGATCGACCACTCGGTGATCGCGGATGTCTACGGGAGGGCGGACGCCTTCGCCCGCAACGCGGAGCTGGAGCTGGACCGCAACGTGGAGCGCTACCGGTTCCTCCGGTGGGGCCAGACGGCTTTCGAGGGGTTGAGGGTCGTGCCCCCCGACACCGGCATCTGCCACCAGGTCAACCTCGAGTACCTGGCACGGGTCGTGTTCGAACGCGACGGGGAGGTATTTCCCGACACCCTCCTCGGCACCGACAGCCACACGACGATGGTCAACGGCCTCGGCGTGCTCGGGTGGGGGGTCGGGGGGATCGAGGCGGAGGCGGCCATGCTCGGCCAGCCGGTGTCGATGCTGATCCCCCGGGTGGTCGGCCTCGAGCTGACCGGGGAGCTCCCGGAGGGCTCGACGGCCACCGACCTGGTGCTCACCGTGACCGAGCTGTTGCGCATCCACGGGGTGGTCGGCAGCTTCGTCGAGCTCCACGGCGACGGGCTCGGCTCGGTCCCCCTCGCCAACCGGGCGACGATCGGCAACATGTCCCCCGAGTACGGCTCGACGTGCGCGATCTTCCCGATCGACGAGGAGACCCTCCGCTACCTGCGCCTGACGGGACGCTCCGAGGAGCAGGTGGCCCTGGTCGAGGCCTACGCCCGGGCGCAGGGGCTGTGGCACGACCCGGCCCACCAGGCGGCCTACACCGAGCGGCTGACCCTGGATCTCGGGACCGTCGTACCGTCGCTCGCCGGCCCTGCCCGCCCCCAGGACCGGGTGCGTCTCGACCGGGCCCGGGAGGGGTTCCGGGAGGCGCTGCCGGGGATCCTCGGGGGGAAAGAGCGCCCCGGAGCCTCCGGGCGCGCCGCGGTGCCGGTCACCCTGGCCGACGGGACGAGCTTCGAGCTGGCCGACGGTCACGTCGTCATCGCCGCGATCACGAGCTGCACCAACACCTCCAACCCCTCGGTGATGGTCGCCGCGGGGCTGCTCGCCAAGAACGCCGTCGAGGCGGGCCTGTCGAGCCGGCCGTGGGTGAAGACGAGCCTCGCTCCCGGCTCGAAGGTGGTGATGGACTACTACGAGCGGGCCGGCCTCGGGCCTTACCTGGACGAGCTCGGCTTCGAGCTGGTCGGCTTCGGCTGCACCACCTGCATCGGCAACAGCGGCCCGCTGCTCCCGGAGATCTCCGCGGCGATCGGCGCCGGGGACCTGGCGGTGGTCTCGGTGCTGTCCGGCAACCGCAACTTCGAGGGTCGCATCCACCCCGAGGTCCGGATGAACTACCTGGCCTCCCCGCCGCTGGTCGTCGCCTACGCGCTCGCCGGCAGCATGGACGCCGACGTGGTCGGCGAGCCGCTCGGCGAGGGCCGCGACGGCCGCCCGGTGTACCTGCGCGACATCTGGCCGAGCCCCGCGGAGGTCGCCGCGGTGGTGGACGGCTCGATCGAGTCGGGGATGTTCCGGGCGACCTACGACGACGTCTTCGCCGGCGACGAGCGCTGGCGGTCGCTCGAGGTGCCGGGTGGCTCCTCCTACGCCTGGGACGACCGCAGCACCTACGTGCGCAACCCACCGTACTTCCAGGGGATGCCCGCGGCGCCTGCTCGCCTCGCCGACGTGCGCGGCGCCCGGGCGCTGGCGGTCCTCGGCGACAGCGTCACCACCGACCACATCTCCCCGGCGGGAAGCATCGAGGCCGACAGCCCAGCCGGCCGCTGGCTGGTCGACGGGGGCGCCGAGCCCTCGCAGTTCAACTCCTACGGGAGCCGGCGGGGCAACCACGAGGTGATGATCCGGGGGACCTTCGCGAACATCCGGATCCGCAACCGGCTGGCGCCGGGCACCGAGGGCGGCGTCACCCGCCACCTGCCCGACGGGGAGGTGATGGCGATCTACGACGCCGCCCGCCGCTACCAGGCCGAGGGCGTCCCGCTGGTGGTCCTCGCCGGCAAGGAGTACGGCTCGGGCTCGTCGCGCGACTGGGCGGCCAAGGGCACCGCGCTGCTCGGGGTGCGGGCGGTGCTGGCCGAGAGCTTCGAGCGGATCCACCGTTCCAACCTGGTGGGCATGGGTGTGCTGCCGCTGCAGTTCGTCCCCGGCGAGTCGGTGGGCTCACTCGGGCTGTCCGGGGAGGAGACCTTCGAGGTGACCGGCCTCGAGGGCCTCGCCGACGCTGCGCCCCTGCCCCGGCGCCTGCAGGTGCGGGCCGACGACCGCCGCTTCGAGGTGGTCCTGCGCATCGACACCCCCAAGGAGGCCGAGTACTACCGCCACGGGGGCATCCTCCCCTACGTGCTCCGCCAGCTGCGCGACCTGGGCTGAGAAGCTGTCGCAAGAGCCGCGTGAAGGCGGTGACCGGCCGTCCGCCCCCACATGACGCGCCATGAGTTGTCAGGAAGAGCTGCTTGCGGACGGCCGGCCACCGCCTCCAGAAGGTAGTTTTGCGGCAGCTGCTGAGAGGGGTGCGGCGGGCTACGGCCCGGCTGGCGGGTGGATCCCCTGCTGGCGGCCGACGCGACGGACGACGGTGTCGGCGAGCACGCCGAGCACCGCCCTGGCGGGCGCGCTGGGCCGTCCGCGGCGCCGGACGACCGTGCCGACGTGGCGGCGGGGCAGCCCGCCGACGGTCAGCCGGGCGAAGCCGTCGAGGCCCTCGGCGGCGGTCGTCGCCGGCAGGAGCGACGGGCCGAACCCCCGGGCGGTGAGCGAGGCCACCAGGCGCATGCCGTCGACCTCGGCGCGGGCGACGAGCCGGATGCCGGCATGACGGGCGGCGTCGTCGAGCTCCTGGCGGAAGGCGGTGCCCGGGGCGGGTAGGAGCAGCTCCAGGCCGTCCAGGTCGCCGAGCTCGACGCCGGTGCGCCCGGCGAGGCGGTGATCGGGGGGGACGACGAGGATCAGGTCCTCGTCGAACAGCGGGGTGGCCGCGAGGTCCGGGAGGGAGTGGGGGAGGTTGATCACCGCGACCTCGCGCGCGCCGCTCGCCACCTGGGGCTCGAGCATCGTCGAGGTGCCTTCGCCCACCACCAGGCGGATCTTCGGGTGGGCGCCGGCGAGGGCTTCGAGCAAGAGGGGGGTGAGCCATCGGGCGGTGGTGCCGATGATCCCGAGGCGCACGCTGCCGACCACCTCGTCGCGCAGGGCGGCCAGGTCGGCGACGATGGCGTCCATCTCCTCCGCCACCCGCCGGGCGCGCTCGGCGACCGCCCGGCCCTCGTCGGTGAGCACGCCCGCCTGGCGGTCGACCAGCTGGGCCCCGAGCTCCCGCTCCAGGTGGGCTATGTGGCTCGACACGTTGGACTGGACGGTGTGCAGCGCGGAGGCTGCGG